>QGUH01001023.1 GCA_003242355.1 Pseudomonadota bacterium | reverse complement strand
GCGATTCTGCGGAAACGGGAAATTGCCCGTGCCCGTGGGTGGGCTGCCGCCCATTCCCGCGCTTCCATCCATTCCGCCCGTCGCTGGATTGGCGCCGCCCTCACCCCCAGGCTCGCCGCCGGAATCGCCGCCGACGCCTCCCGTGGCGGTGTTTCCACCGGAACCCGGTGTGCCGCCGGAATTCTGCGCGGCCCCGACACCCGCCATGCCACCGCTCGGAGGAAGCGTCGCGCCCCCACCCTGCTCGCCGCCGGCCGACGGCAGCGCACTGCCGCCCGTGCCGCCGGAGCCACTCGAAGTTTGACCCCCACTTCCCTTCTCGAGGGGAATGACCTCGGCGCGCGTGACGCACGCGGGGCCCGCAGCGACCCCAGCCACGGCGAGCGCGGGAAAAATCCACATCGCACTCGCAAGCGATCGAAAGATTCGAGGATTTTCGGGCGTGGACCGTCGCGCGGACGCCACTTCGCGCATGTTTCGGCTTGTACCACGCGCCCTTGCGCGAGCAACGCCGCGGGGTGGTGAAGGTCCGCAGCGCGCTCGAAACTCGGCCGCTCCGCTGCATGGAGTAATGACCATAGACGCTCGCGCCGAACCGATGCACCAGGTGAGCCGAGCATGCGGGCGGCGGAGCGGAACGAAATTTTGCAGCAGGGGAAGCAGCCCTCCCGTGCACCTGCGCGGGCACGAGGCACGGCACCCGGGCAACCGGCCGCGCTGCGGTCGCGGTGCTCCTCACTGCAGATCGCGAGTGCGTGAGGTCGTGCGATGTCGCCACCGCTCATCGACGAGTATCTGGAGGAATGTCGGGAACTGGTGCTCGACGAGATTCGGCACGTCGTGCCCACGCGAAGTCGCTACGGGCCCGCGCTCTACGATTTGATGCTCGACTATCCGTTGCGGTCCGCCAAGGGGCTTCGCCCGGCGGTGTGCATCGCGACGTGCCGCGCGCTCGGCGGAACGCTCGAAGGCGTGCTGAAGTCCGCCGCGACGCTCGAGCTCTATCACAACGCCTTTCTGATCCACGACGACGTCGAGGACGACTCCGAGAAGCGGCGCGACGAGCCGACGCTACACCGCCTGCACGGCGTGCCGATCGCGGTGAACGTGGGCGACGGCATGCTCGCGCTCGCGCTCACGCCGCTGCTCGACAACACGCGCCTGCTCGGCCTCGGCAAGGCGCTCGCGATTCTCCAGTGCGTCGCGCGCATGGCGCGTGAGTCCGCCGAAGGTCAGGCGCTCGAGCTCTCCTGGATTCGCGGAGCCCGCTACGCGGTGCGCGAGCAAGACTACTTTCGCATGGTCCACAAGAAGACGAGCTGGTACTCGTTCATCGCGCCGATGCGCATCGGGGCGCTCGTGGCGAACGCCGAACGGGCACGGCTCCGGCTGCTCGGAACGGTCGCTGCGCTGCTCGGCGCCGCCTTCCAGATTCAGGACGACGTGCTGAATCTCACGGCCGAAGAGCGGGTGTACGGCAAGGAGCTCGACGGGGATCTCTGGGAGGGCAAACACACGTTGATCCTCACGCACGCGCTCGCGACGTGCTCGGCCGCGGAGCGCGAGCGGGCGCTCGCCATCCTGCAGAAACCCCGACCCAGCGCGACGCGGCACGCTTCGTTCGAACGGGTGCTGTGGAGCCTGCGCGCGGAGGGCGTGCTCGACGAAACGGCCTTCGCCCGGCTCGCGCCGCTGCTCGAGCAGCAGGCGCCCAAGAAGACGCCGGAAGACGTGGCGTTTCTCGCCGGTCTCGTCCGGCGCACCGGGAGTCTCGATTACGCGCAAGCGAAGGCCGTGGCGCGCGCTCGACGCGCGCGGCGGCTGCTCGCTCAGCTCACCGCGACTCCTTCCGTTCACCTGCGCTTTCTCGAGATGCTCGCGGAGTTCGTCACTTCCCGCGCGCGTTAGAGGGACCGACGTTCTAGAGTGGCGACCTGGGGAGGCATTCGAGGACGACCATGACGAAAACAGCCGGGGACACACTGGAAGACGCGCGCGCCACGCTGCTCGACGTGCTCGCCGACGGGCTCGAAATCATCGACCGCTTCCGCGAGCGGTCGCGGCGAACGGCGGCGCCGCCCGAGCCCTATCCGGAGCTCGATTCGGGCGACTTCCTCGCCGACTTCCTCCAGCTCAATCTGCAGTATCCCAATCGCCTGGCGGGGCCCGGTTCGGGTTATCCAATCGGGCGAGCCCGGGTGTCGAGGCCCTTTTAG
>QGUH01001022.1 GCA_003242355.1 Pseudomonadota bacterium | reverse complement strand
GGTCGTGAATGTTTTTAAAAGACAGAAGCTGCACGCAGAGGCCGGTCGCCTGTGCATAGCTCAATCGCGCGCGGCGCCCGCGCAGCTCCTCGATACGGGCGCGCAGGGTACCGGGCACGATGGCCGTGCCAACTGGAAGAGGCGTGACCAGGTGTTGCTGCGTGCTCGTCATTCAGGCCGCCGATAGTAGCAAAGAATGCTTTGCCGGCGGGAACCGCTTCCAGTCGAGATGGAAGGACGTTTCCTTACGCGCGCACACCGAAAGGTCCTGAGCACCTCACTCACGCCGGAATACTCCGTTGTGTGTGGAGCCGGAGCTACGGGCGTTCCGCCAGAGCGACGAGCGGTAGGGAACATGCCGAAATGGGCGGAAGACAGCGACGAGCGGAGGGCTCGCGTGAGGAGGGGCCCTGCGGAGCTCCAGCGCCGATCCATCGAGCCGATCGGCCTTCGACGTGACGAACTCGGTTTCACAACGTCGTCTCGTCGGGACGGGGGATGCCGCGCCACGGATAGCGACGCGCGCGACGCGTGCCGCGGACGAAATCGCGAAGGACGGGTGCGATGTTCTCGGGAATGTCGGCATCCCATTCACCCCCGTGAAGGTAGTCGACGGGACGCGCGCCTTCGGTGAGGAGCGCGAACCCCGGGACGGCCTCCGTCGGAATGCCGAGCAGCTCGAGCTCGGTGCCGAACTGGTACGCGTCGAGCTCGAGCAAACGCGTCGCGCCGAGCGCATCTTGCAACCGCTGGTCGCGCAGGGAAGCACGGACCGCAGCGCACGGCGGGCAATCACTCGTGACGATGAACGCGACCGCGGGAGCGCCGCTCGCGCGCGCCTTGCGCCACTCGGCGTCGAGCACCGCGCGCAACGGGCCGCTCTCGCTGCCGATTTGAACGAGCGTGATCGAGCCGACGCGCCGTTCGGAAGAGAGGCGCGGGCTGCTTCCCGGTCCCAGGCTGCGCGGTGGCCAGGCGACACCGGGAGAACCCATCGTCGTGCTGGGCGGTGAGCCGTGAGGCGAGAGCGCGATCGAGGGCTCGGGGCGAAACAAGAGCGCGAGCGTGACGCCGACGGCGACGACCCAACAGGCGAGGTGGACGACGCCGAGCACGATCGCCGCCGTCGCGAGCCGCGCTCCACGCTCGACGCGCTCCGAGCGCTCGATCTGCCCGCGCGCGAGCACGCCGAGCACGATGCCGAGCACGCCGCCCACGCCCCACAGACAAAAGAAGCTCGCGATGCTCGCTGCGAACGCGACCACGGCGGTCGAATTCGTTCGCGGGGCAGCACCGCTGTTCACCATGGAACTATACGTTCTCAGAGTACGAATCCACGAACATCCACGGCGGCCGGGAGTTTCTCACACCGGCCAGAGGGTAGGCCCGGTAAGGTGACGCGGCGCAATGCGCGCAGATTTGGGGTTGGGCGCATTGCAGCGTCGCAAGACCAAATGATAGCGTGACTGCAACATGGATCCTCGGGAGATGGAGGCGCTGGTTCAGCGCTTGGTCCAAAACCCACACGACCAGGACGCTGTTCTCCGTGCTCACCAAGCGGGTCAGTCGGACCCGCGAGCATATGCGATGTTGCTGGAAAAGGTCGGTACCGCGACCAGCGATCCCGCGTTCGCGAGCCATTGGCTGACGGAAGCGGCCAATGTGTGGACGCAGGCTCTCGGCGACGCACATCGCGCGGCGCGGGCCTTGATGATCGCGATCGATCGAGACCCGACGCAGCCGACCCCCGCGGAGCGCCTCGCCGAGCTCTATCGCGAAAAAGGCGACACGAAGGCGCTCGTCGCTCTGCTCGAGCGGCGTGCCAAGGCCCTCACTGCGCTGCTTTCCAGGGATCCCGGCCTCCGGGAACAACTGACGACCATTCACGAAGAGCTCGGTCGGCTCTGGTCGGAACCGCCGCTGTCCCAACCGCGCAAGGCGATCGACAACTACCGCCGCGCGATCGACGCGGACCCGAACAACCAGTACGCGATTTACTCTCTGCGCGAGCTCCTCAAGGCGCAGGGGCGATGGAACGAGGCGATTCCGTTGTTCGAGGCGGAGCAGCGCCTCGTCACCGACGTCGAGCGGAGTATCGCCCTCTACCAGGACGAGGCCGACGTCCGGCGCACGGCCGGGGACCTCATCGGCGCGACGCAAGCGCTGCGCAACGCCCGCGCGCAGGAGGGCGGTCAGGATCCGGGCCTCAAGCAGCAGG
>QGUH01001021.1 GCA_003242355.1 Pseudomonadota bacterium | reverse complement strand
CCCGAGGAGCGACCGCGCGATAGACACCGCGGGAGTCCTATGGCACACACGGCGGCCGATGAATGCGGTGTGTTCCGTGAGGCTCCGAACCTTCGCGCGGTCGCTCCTCGGGTGGGCGTTCAGGTGTCGATTCAGCTGGATGGTCGGGCTCCCGCTGGCCATGGCCCTGCTCTCGCCGAGCGCGGCGGCTTCCGCCGCCGGGGAGAATCTGCTTCAGGGGCGCAAGCCGACGCGAGTGCAGCAGGTGCGCAACGGGGGGGTGCTCACCGACGGCGTGCGCGCGCGGGACGGCGACGAATGGAACACGAACCTCACCGCCGTTTTCGCGAGCGGGCGCGCTTTCGTCGAGTTCGACCTCGGGCAAACCACGCCGATCGTCGCCGCCTATCTCCAAGGCGACAACAACGACCGCTACATCATCTCCGTCTCCGAAGACGGAAAGCGCTTCCGCGAGCTGTGGGCCGCGCCGCCCCACGACAGTCCTGGTCTACAAGCGCGGTACACGAGCTCACTGCGCGGCTCGGGGCGCTACGTCCGGATTTCGGCGCGCGACGGCGATGGGGCGTATTCGTTGAGCGAGGTCCAGCTCTTCGCCGAGCGTCCGAGCGTGTTTCCGCCCCAGCTGCGCACGCAGTCCGGCACGGCGCTCGCGCCGCGCCTGCGCACGGCGATTCTGCTCCTCGGGCTCGGTTTCGCGGCTTTTCTGCTCCTCACCGAGCGCCGATCGCGGCCTCGCGGGGGCGGGGCCGCGGCGCCCGCGCCGATCGCGGCGGGCCACACCCTGTGCGGCGCGCTCGCCGAAGCCTACCCGCCGCAGAGTCGCGAAGTGTCGTTGCTCCGCGCGGTGAGCGCGGCGATCGCCGTGCTCGCGCTGCTGCGGCAGGCGGCGTTCCGGGTGCGCTTTCCGGCGAATCGCACGTCGTACCTCGCCTCTTTGTGGGTGAGCGCCGCAATCGCGCTCGGCTGCTTCTACAACGTCGGTCATCCCCAGTTTTGGAACCACGCCGAAGGTCGTCCCGAGTTCATCCACACCTGGGACATGCGGGTGTACTACCCGTTCGCCAAGTACTTCGAGGAGCTGCACTACGACGGTGTGTACCTCGCCAGCGTGGCCGCCTACGTCGACAACGTGCCGGGGACCACGCTCGAGTCGATCGGGCGCACCGAGATCCGCAACATGAAGACCCACCGCATGCAGCGCGTGGAGGACGTGAAGGCGGACATCGTCCGGATCAAAGAGCGCTTCACGCCGGATCGCTGGGAATCCTTCAAGAAGGACATGGAGTTTTTCCGGCAGGTGATGGGGCCGAGCTACCTGCCGACGCACCACGACCACGGCGCGAACGCGACACCCGTGTGGGTGCTGTTCGCCAAGCTGGTGTTCGATTGGACGCCTGCCTCGCGCGGGGTGCTCGTCTTCGGCGGGCTCCTCGATCTGTTCCTGCTGCTCGCCCTGTTCGTCGCGATGTGGCGCACGTTCGGGATCACTCCGGCGTTGCTCGCGATCACGGTGTTCGGCGCCAACGACTTCTACATGTTCGGCACGAACTGGGGCGGCGCCACGCTGCGCCACGACTGGCTCGTGTACCTCGGCTTCGGCGTCTGTGCGCTGCGCGCCGAGCGCTGGCTCACGGCGGGCGTGTTCTTCGGGCTCAGCACGATGATCCGCGCCTTCCCGGGTGCGGCGCTGATTGGCGTGGTGCTCCCCGGCCTGTGGTGGCTTTGGGAGAGCTATCGCAAGAAGGGCCGGCTTCCCGAGCTTCGAACGATCCTCGAGCGCAATCAGGCGGCGGTGCGCGTCCTCGTCGGCGCCGCGGCGTGCATGCTGGGCACCTTCCTCCTCTCTGGCATCTTGTTGTCGTTCGACGCCTGGGTGGAGTGGTGGCACAAGGTCATCTTGCTGGATAGCGACGTCGGGTTGAACGACATCAGCCTCAAGTCGCTGATCGGCGGCAACGACTGGGGCGTCGTCGCGAACCTGCGCGCCCGCCGGGTGCTTTACGTGACGGCGTTCGCAGCCGCGATCGCTGCCGTCGCGCTGGCCTGTCGCCGCCGTCCTCTCGATCAGGCGGCGTTGCTGGCGCTGCCGTTGATTCCGGTGCTCAACAATCCCGCGAACTACTACTCGCACTTCATCTTCCTGCTGCCGCTGCTCGGCGCCTCTATGGTGCGCGCACGCGCGGAGCGCAAAGCGGAGGCCGCGTCCGAGATTTCGGCGGTG
>QGUH01001020.1 GCA_003242355.1 Pseudomonadota bacterium | reverse complement strand
GAACTCGCCCGGGAGCGGATCGGCAGACGGCGTTTCCACCTCGGCGCGCGCGTGCTCCGGTCCGCGGCTACCGGAGCGCGGTTCTCGCGCGAGCGCGCTCGGCGCCTGTACGGCGAGCTTCTCGAGCTGCGCGACCAAATCGCTCCGGGCGCCGAGGTGCCGTTCACCGCGATAACGGCGATGCCGGAGCTCATCACGGCGCCCGACACGCTCGACTCGGAGGAGCTGCGCCGCGCGCTCGGCACCGCGTTCGACGTCGCCGCGACCGCGCTCGCCGCGATGCGTGAAAGCGAAGGACGCGCGTTGCTCGCCGACATCCAGCGACGGCACCACCGCTGCCGCGAGCTCGTCGCGGCGCTCCACGCGCGCGCGGGGCGCCTCGTCGAGAGCTATCGCGAGAAGCTCCGCGAGCGTCTCGAGCGCCTCCTGGCGGAAGCGCGCGTCCAGCTCGACGCGGGGCGACTCGAGCAGGAAGTGGCGCTCCTCGCCGATCGCGCCGACATCGCCGAGGAGCTCGCGCGTCTCGACAGCCACCTCGACTACTTCGCGACCACGCTCGGAGAATCCGGTCCCCTCGGCCGAAAGCTCGAATTCGTCTTGCAAGAAATCGGGCGCGAGGCGAACACCATCGCCGCGAAGGCCCAAGACGCCTCCGCAGCCCATCTGGTCGTGGAGCTCAAAGCCGAGATAGAACGCCTCCGGGAACAGGTACAGAATGTCGAGTAGTCCGCCGCTTCAGCTCATCGTCTCTTCTCCTTCGGGCGCGGGGAAAACCACGCTCACGAGGAGGCTCTTGGAGCTGGTGCCGGGGCTCACCTTCAGCGTCTCGCACACGACGCGGAGCCCACGCCCGGGAGAGCAGGACGGCCGCGAGTACCACTTCGTCAGCCGCAGCGAGTTCGAGCGGCTGATCCGCGCTGACGCGTTCCTCGAGTGGGCCGAGGTGCACGGAAACCTGTACGGCACCAGCCGGGCGGAAATCGAGCGCGCCCGCGATGCGCGCGGAATCATCTTCGACATCGACCACCAAGGGGCGCGTCAGATAAAGAGCGCCCAGCCGGACGCCGTCGCCGTCTTCATCTTGCCCCCCAGCATGGAAAAGCTGTTGCAGCGGCTGCGCGGGCGGCGCAGCGAGGACGAAGAGAGCCTGAAGCGACGGTTCCTCGCCGCCCGCGAGGAGATCGCCCACTACGGGCTCTTCGACTACGTGCTCGTGAACGACGATCTCGAAGAAGCGACCACGCAGCTCGTGTCGATCTTCCGTGCCGAGGAGTGTCGGCGTCGACGCGCAGCGCGCCTGGCCGAGCGACTGCTCGCCGAAGGCCGAGGTTTCGGAGGAACCGAGCCCCCGCCCCGATGCTGATGAGGAGAGCCCCATGTTGAACGACTCCAAGAACCGAGCCGAGCCGCTGGTCATCGTCGGCTCGGTCGCTTTCGACGACCTCGAGCTGCCCACTGGGGTGTTCCGCGACGTGGTCGGCGGCTCCGCCGTCTATGCGGCCCACGCCGCCAGCCTGTTCACGACCCCCCGCATCGTCGGCGTCGTCGGAGACGACTTTCCCGAGAGCGCCGTCACCGAGCTCGTCGCGCGCGGCGTGGACGTGGAAGGGCTCGAGCGCCGACCGGGCAAGAAGACCTTCCGCTGGGCAGGGCGCTACACCAGCAATCTGGGGAGCCGAACGACGTTGGACACGCAGCTCAACGTGTTCGCCGAGTTCCGTCCCAACCTGCCCGAGACGTACCGAAAAACGCCCTTCGTCATGCTCGGCAACATCCAGCCCGAGCTACAGCTCGAGGTGCTCGCGCAGGCGACGTCCCCGCGCCTCGTCGCTGCCGACACCATGAACTTCTGGATTTCGGGCGAGCGACCGTCGCTGCTCGAGGTGCTCAAGCGCCTCGACTTGCTCGTGATCAACGACGAAGAGCTATTGCAGCTCGCCGAAGACCACAACGTCAAGCGCGCCGCCCGCGCGGTGCTCGCGCTCGGGCCCAAGCGGCTCATCGTGAAGCGCGGTGAGCACGGCGCGTTACTCTTCGACGCCGACTCGACGTTCTACGCCCCCGCCTATCCGCTCGAAACCGAGATCGATCCGACCGGCGCGGGTGACACGTTCGCCGGAGCGCTCATGGGGTACCTCGCGAGCCAACGCGACCTCGACCAAAGCACGCTGCGCCGAGCGGTGATGATCGGGCGAACGGTGGGGCCTTCTGCATCGAAGACGT
>QGUH01001019.1 GCA_003242355.1 Pseudomonadota bacterium | reverse complement strand
TTTGGGTGCTGGGGGCTTTTGTTGGGTCCCCTGCTCATCCTCCTCGCGCTCGAGGCGCTCGAGATTTGGCGCGAAGAGCACGATCCGAGACTGCTCGTGTAGCGCGGGAAGGCGCTCAGTAACGACGGCGCCAGAGCACGTCCAACGCGGAGGCGCCGCGATCGCCGACGGTGGCAGACACCGACCACGAGCGGGCGATGCGCAGGTCGAAGGTCAGAAACGTCCGATCCGGGCTCTGGCCGGGTGAGGGCTCGCCGAGCGCTTGAGTCACCCGCGCCGCGATGCGCGGCGTGAGCTGAATCACGAGCTCGGGACGCGCCGCCCCCGTGCTCGTGTCGATGCGCGCTTGCACGTCGAGATCGGAGAGGCGCGCGAGCGCGCGATTGAGGCCGCGCGCCGCCGTGCCGCCCGCGAGCCCGACCGCGGCGGCAGTCGAGCCGGATCCCGTCGCACCGAACGTCCCCTCGGGCGATCCGAACAAGAGCAGCGTGAGGATTTCGTTCTCGCTCAGGTTCGGTTCGGAGCTCAACGCGAGCTTGCCCTTCCGAGCGGTTCCCGTGTACTCCGCAGTCACCACGTAACCCGCCGGCGCTTGCCAACGTGCAACGAGGCTCACGCTGGGATCGTCCGGTGCCCCGCCGGTGAAGGTGACGACGGCGCGGTCGATGTCGAACCGCTTGCCCTGCAGGTCGAGCTGGCCGCGGCGGGACTCGATCTTGCCGAGCACGTCGAGCCGCTCGCGTATTCGTGCCTGGAGCTTGCCTCCGAGCTCCACCGCAGCAAGGTCTCCCGCCTCGACGGCGACTCTGCCGAGGCTCACGACGATCAGCGTGGTGTACTCCGACGGCGCCCGCTCGCGCTCCTCTTCGAGCGGCTGCAAGGGGAGCCGCACGAAACGACCGTCGCTCTGGTAATACCCGACGCGCACGTGCTCGGCGTCCTCGAGGGGTTGAATGTCGTGCGGCGCCAAACGGGGCATGTCGATCTCGAACCGCGGCACGTTGACCGCGATGCGGTGCACCTTGTCGGCCTCGTCCCGCGTGTAGGTGACGTCGAGATTGCCCCAAGCGTCTCCCAGTGATTGGCCTTCCCAGGTGAGCGGAATCGGGGTGCGCTCGCCAATTGCGACTTCCGCCTTTGCCCGCACGGGCACGAGCCCTTCGAGCTCGGCCTCTGCGCTCGCCTCGAGGGCTCCCGTGGTCCCTCGGGCGCGGAAGCGGGGAACGCGCACGCGCTCCGGTGTGATGGTGGCCTCCAGATCGATCCCGCGAAACTGCTGCCCGATCGCCGGAACCTGCACGGCGCCCTCCGCGATCGTCGCTCGCCCCGACAGGCGCGGCGTGCCGCCACCATCCGCGTCCACCCGGATCGCGGCATCGAGCCGCCCATCCAGATCGCCGATGCTTCCGCTGACGAGGGGAGCGAGCACGTTGAGCCGCAGATCGTCGGCGACGAACGCGCCCTGCACGGCCGTACCGACCTCGGGTGCGACCCGCGCTCCCCAGGAGAGCGGTGCGCCGAGCTCGACCCGCGCCGAACCGCGTTCGGCTTCGATCCGCCCCTCGACGTCGAGCGCGTCGCCCAGAGCGCGAACGCGCGCCTCGACGCGGCGCACGCGGGTTCGCTCGATACCGATCCGAGCCCCGGTGAGCTCGATCTCGAGGGCGGCGTTCTCGCCGAAGCCCTCGAGGCGTGCCGTTCCGGAGACGTTTCCTTGGATTTGGCGATGGAACAGGGCCGGAATCACGCCGATTGGGAAGTCCCGAAGGCGCACGTCCACGGCTCCACGCACGGGACTCGGGGCGGAAGCGCTCACCCGCGCGAGCGCGACGAGATCGCCCGTCCACCGGGAGTCGATCTCGAACACGCGTTCGCTGCGCCGGGTTCCGCGAGCTCGAAGCACCCCGCCCGCACGCTCGTACTCTCCCTCGAGCTCGAGCTGAATCCTCGGGCGGTAGCGCCGCTCGGAGACGGGACCGAAATCCGTCATCGTGCCGCGCACGTGCACGCGGGGGCGCTGCAGCGTGCCACTCGCCTGCACCTCGGCAGTGAGCGCCCCATCCAGGGATGCGGGTCGAATCGCGGGGGGCAGGCCGTCGAAACGCCGTTCGGGAACGCGGACGCGCGCCTCGAACGGCGCCCGCCCGAGCTCACGCCGAGCCGCCGCGATCGAACGCGGCACGCACCGGCCTCTAATAAACTTCTGACCCTGCCGCCAAAAAAG
>QGUH01001018.1 GCA_003242355.1 Pseudomonadota bacterium | reverse complement strand
AAAAAACCTGGCCGGAAGTCTTTTGGGCTACGGGCACGGGTGGGGCGCCGGCGTCGTCGCGATGCAGGGCTTCAACTTCACCGACGCATCGTGGAATCTCACCAACGCTCAGTTCGGCATTTCGCAGGGCTACGTGCACCTCAGGCCCGTGCTTCCGTACGAGAACGTACGCTTCGAAGCCAAGGCCGGCGTCTTCTGGGCGCGTTACGGCATGGCGGGCAAGTGGGATGCGGGCGAATACGACACGTACCTGTTCGGCCGCACGCACGTCGCGGGCGAGCTCATGCGCCTCGAGTTCGACGTGAACGACGCCACGACGCTCTGGTTCGAGAAGGGCGTGGGCGTGAAGCGTCCCAATCCGAGCCAGGACAACAATGCGCGCTTCACGGTGCTCGCGCACGGCCACGTCGGCCTGAAGCTCGGCGGAAACATGGAGTTCAGCGCCCACTACCTGCACTCGTTCGCCCGCGAGGAAGACCGCATTTTGCCGCCGCGCAATCCCGCTGACGGAGTGACCGTCAACGACTACCAAGCCCCGAACTATCCCTCTGCCGTGATGGATGCCCCCGATGGCTCGCTCTGGGTCGCCGGCGCCGACGCCCGTTTCGAGCTCGGAGCGTTCGGCTATCTCTACGCGGGATACTCACACATCGGCGCGAGCGACGCGATCGTGGTGGCGCCCGCAATCGAGGTGCTGCACTCCTTCGGTGGCGGCGAGTTCTCGAACGGCGTCACCGACAACTACTTCGGGCCGAGCTGCCGCGGTTATGGCCCTTACAACACCGAGCGCGAGGCTCCGAAAAACACCGATGGCCAGCTCTCGAGCTGCAGCCTCGGCAACGGCTCGGTCGACAGCATCCTCGCGCAGTACGAGTTCAGCGTGCAGAACTTCCTCCAGCAATCGCAGGGAGGGCAGAAGTTCTGGGGCGAGGGCAAGGACTTGAAAGCCGTCCTTTACGGCATGCTCAACATGGTCAAGTCCGACGTCGCCATGAACGACGGCATCACCAAGCTCAAGTACGGCATCGATCTCCAGTACCAGGCGCTCCCCTGGCTCACGTTCGCCACGCGCTACGACCGCGTGCAGCCGCACAGCCGCTTTCCCGAGCAGTCGTTCTCGATCCTGTCGCCCCGGGTCGTGTTCAAGTCGAACTGGGTGACGCGCGAGCAGATTTCGTTCCAGTACTCCCGCTACATCTACAATCAGCGCGAGTGCGCGGAGGGCGTTCCGGCGTTCAACACGAGCGACGCGAACGACGACGAGGGACCGCGTCGCGGCTTCCGGTACGTGGCCGGGCAGCACCGCTGCGTCCAACCGCCTCCGGCGCCCACGTCGCCCGAGAGCTTCGGCGCCCACCAGGAGAACCAAGATCCGAAGACGCGTGGGGCACCGACCACTCGCCCCGACGTGAACGTGTTCAAGATCGAAGCCAGCATGTGGTGGTGAGAATCGGTCGAGGCGATCTCCGAGCCGACTGAGCTTCGCGGCTCGGAGATCCCTTCCGCCGACAACCGTCCAAGTTTGCGAGAATTTTTACACTCGGGCGAAATCACCGAGTGTGTCCCCGTGCGCGGGATCGGCGGCGCGCTATCATTTCCTTGCAAACATCTCGACGGCCATGCCTCGCTTTTCTTCCTTTCACTTCGCCGTCCCCGCTGCGATTGCCGCCATCGTTGCGTGTAGCGGCAGCGACGAGGGCGGAAACACCGTCCGGCGCCCGCCATCCTCGGGGACGGGAACGGGCAGCACTCCCGGGCTGGAAACCGGCGGCTCGACCTTCGAGCCCCCGCCGCCACCCCCCACCGGCGGTGGCGGAACCGGGCCGGGGTTCAATCTCCCCCCGCCGAGCGGCGGCCCGGGGGGGGTTGGGATTTGCAACGAGCTCCGGATCGACCCGACGCCCGTCGTGCCGACGGTCGTGCTGCTCGTCGACAACTCCTCGAGCATGTTCGAGCCGCGCGAGATGCTCTGGGATCCGCTCTATGCGACGCTGATGGACCCGGCCACGGGCGTGGTGAAGCAGCTCGAGAACAAGGTGCGCTTCGGCTTCGCGAGCTTCAAAGGCTCGGCCTCGCCGCATGCGGAGGACGATCCGGCGTGCGCCGACATCAAGAGCGTTCCCGCCGCTCTCGAGAACCATGGGGCGATCGACGCCGTGTACCGCGACCTCGGCGACGACTGGATGCCCGGGCTCAAGTGGGAGACGCCGACGGGCCATGCGAT
>QGUH01000111.1 GCA_003242355.1 Pseudomonadota bacterium | reverse complement strand
GACAGATGTATTGCGAAAGCGGGTCTCCCGGCTCCGTTGTGAGGTAAGGCAGACAATTCGAGTCGGTCGAACACCAGAACTCTCCATAGGAGATCATGATACAGCTCTGCTGGAATTCCCAGACGCCAACGGGGCCATCCCAGCCGAATGCGGTCGCCAGGGCGGCGCATTCAAGAACCGTGTCTATGGCGTTCAGAAGGGATGGATCGTCGTAGATGCTCATGCCTGCTTCCTCGCAGATTTCGCTGCAGGACCAGCCGGCCTCCTGGGTCACGCCGTAGCCGCACCAAATCAATCCGCCGAACTCACGGCAGTTCTCGTGGATCTGCGGCGCGAGATCCTGACATTCTCCATCAACGCACTCCTGGTCAGGGCCACAGGCGACGCCCGCGTTCGCGCCCTGACAATTGCCGCTCGCGCCGCAATAGTCGTGGCTCGTGTCGGGGTCGACGCAGTCGCCACCGCAGGCGACGAGCCCGCCGGTGCACGTGCAGACCCCGCCGACGCATACCTCGTCCATGTCGCAAGCGGTGCCTGCGTTCGCGCCCTGACAATTGCCGCTCGCGCCGCAATAGTCGTGGTTCGTGTCGGGGTCGATGCAGTCGCCACCGCACGCGACGAGCCCGGCGGCGCACGACTTTGTGCAGACACCGTCGACGCAGATCTGATCCCAGTCGCAGACCTGTCCAGCGCTCCCCGCGCCATCCCCACAGCCTTCGGTCGCGCCGCAGTGGTTCCGGTCGGTCTTCGGGTTCACGCAGGTGTCGTCGCACGCGATGAGCGCGCCCGGACAGGAGACGACGCACTGGCCGCCATCGCAGATTTCGCCGGCGTCACACGCCGTGCCCGCCGTGCCACCGCCTTCGCCGCAGCCTTCGGTCGCGCCGCAGTAGTCGCGGTTGGTGTCGGGATCGATGCACGTTCCGTTGCATTCGATGAGACCCGCTTGGCAGGAAAGCGCACACGTTCCAGCGCTGCAGACCTCGCCGTCGCCGCACGTGTCCCCGTCGCTTCCCTGGCCGTTTTCACCACAACCCGCGGTGGCGCCGCAGTACTCGCGGCTCATCGTCGGATCGATACAGGTCGTCCCGCAGGCGATGAGCCCCGCGGGACAGGAGATGACGCAGGTGCCGTCCTGGCACACCGTGCCGGGCGGGCAGACCTCGCCATCGGTGCCCTGGCCGCCTTGGCCACAACCCGCCGTCGCCCCGCAGTAGTTGCGGTTGGTGTCCGGATCGATGCACGTCCCGTCGCACTCGATGAGGCCGGTCTGGCAAGAGACGTCGCACGTCCCGGCATTGCACACCTCGCCCGGCCCGCAGGTGTCGCCCGCGCTGCCTTGACCGTCGACGTTGCACCCCTCGGTCGCACCGCAGTGCGTACGGTTCGTGTCGGGATCGATGCAGACGCCGTTGCAGTTGATGAGCGGATCGGGGCAAGACAGCGAGCAGTTGCCGTCGTTGCACACGTAGCCGGCGCTGCAGGTGACCCCGGCGCTGCCTTGACCATTGGCGCCACAGCCCGCGGTGGCGCCGCAGTAGCTTCGGTTGCTCTTCCCGTCGACGCAGACGCCATCGCAGTTGACCAGCCCGCCCTGGCACGACAGCGAGCAGGTTCCGTTGTTGCAAACGTAACCGGGGTCACACGCCTCACCCGGATCGCCTCCGTCGAGCCCACAGCCCTCGGTGGCCCCGCAGTGGCTTCGGTCGGTGTCGGGATTGATGCAGGTGTCGCCGCAGCGGATCAGGCCGTCGGGGCACGAAAGCGAGCACACCCCATCGGCGCAGACTTCGCCCGGGCCGCATACGGAGCCCGCCGATCCTTGGCCGTCTTGCCCACAGCCCTCGGTGGCGCCGCAGTGGGTGCGGTCCATGTCCGGGTCGACGCACTCGCCACCGCACACGACGAGGCCGGAAGCGCACGACAGGGCACACGCGCCCTGGTTGCAGACGTAGCCTACGTCGCACACGTCGCCGTCGGAGCCTTCGCCGTCGGCGCCACACCCCGGTGTCGCCCCGCAAAAGGCTCGATTGGTGTCGGGGTCGAGGCACTCTCCGCCGCAGTTGACGAAGCCAGGCGGACAGAACTTCTGACACGTTCCGCTGTTGCAAACGAACCCCGCGAGGCACGCCTCTCCGTCGCTTCCCCCGTCCACGCCACAGCCCTCGGTTGCCCCACAGTGGGTCGGGCTGGTCTGCGGATCGATGCACGTGCCGTTGCAGTTGACCAGGTTGCTCGGACACGAAAGCGAGCATTCACCGTCGTTGCACACGTGCCCGGGCTCGCACACCTCTCCGGCGCTGCCCTGGCCATCCACGCCGCACCCCTCCGTGGCACCGCAGTAGTTGCGATCGGTGTTGGGATTGATGCAGATGCCGCCACAGTCGACGAGCCCCTCCTGGCAGGAAACCACGCACACGCCGCTGCTACAGACCTCACCGGCAGCACACACCGCGCCCGCGCTTCCCTGCCCGTCTTCACCGCAGCCCGTCGTGGCGCCGCAGTGCTCGCGGCTCGACATCGGATCGACGCAGGTGTCGCCACATTTTACGAGCCCGTCGGGGCACGTCAGCGAGCACGTGCCCCCGTTGCACACCGTGCCCGGCGGGCAGTCCGTGCCCGGATCGGCGCAGCCCGCCGTTGCTCCGCAGTAGTCGTTGTCACGGAGCGGGTCGATGCACACGCCGTTGCACTCGACGAGCCCGCTCTGGCACGAAACCGCGCAAGTGCCGGCACTGCACACCTCGCCCGCGTCGCAGACCTGCCCCGGGCTGCCGCTCATCGCACCGCAGCCGAACGTGGCACCGCAATAGCTTCGATCCTGACGCGGATTGACGCACCCGGCGGCGCACACGATCTGCCCAGGGGGACAGACGATCACGCACTCGCCGTTGACGCATTGCCGCCCGCGCGAGCACGACTCCCCCGCGCTGCCGCCGTTCTCACCGCACCCCGCGGTCGCCCCGCAGAAGTCGATGTCGGAGCGCGGATCGACGCACGTCCCGGCGCATTGAATCAGGCCCTCTTGGCAGCTGAGCCGGCAGTCGCCGTTACTGCAGACGTGCCCTTCGCGACACGCCTCCCCCGCCGCATCGCCCGAGCAGCCCGTCGTGGCGCCGCAATGGTCGAGGTCTTTCTTCGGGTCGATGCACACGCCGTCGCAGTTGACCAGGCCCGCCTGGCACGACAGCGCGCACGTGCCGTTGCTACAGACGTAGCCGGCCGCGCAGACGTTACCGCACTCGCCGCAATTGAAGCGGTCGCGTCGCGTGTCGGCGCACCGGGCAGGCGTGTCGCCGTTCCCGTCGCACCACGTGAGCCCCGCGGCGCACGACGATTCGCACGTGCCGCGCGAGCACACGAGCCCGACGTCACAGACTTCGCCGCAAGCGCCGCAGTTCTCCGGGTCGAGCTCGGTGTCGACGCAGGAGCGATCGCACGCCGTCGTGCCGCCCACGCAATCGAGCCGGCACTCACCGGCGGAGCACACCTCATCCGCGTCGCAGGCGTTGCCGCAGCTGCCGCAGTGATCCGGGTCGTTGGCGAGCGTCACGCACTCGCCGGCGCACTTCTGTTGCCCCGGGGCGCACTCGTCCGGGCTGCCTGCAGCGCCGCCACTGCCGCCACTCCCGCCCTCTGTGCCAATCACGCCGCCGGTTGCGCCGGCACCGGCGGAGCTCCCGGCCGCTCCCGCGCTGCCGCCCGACCGCCCATCGTCGCCCCCTTCCCCGTCGCCGCAACCGACGACCGATTGAGCCGACAGCACGACCAACGCCCCGATACAGATGGCCTCCCTCAACGCTTTCATTGGTGTGCTCCTCGCCGACAAGGGAATGGCAACGCGCCGACGGCCCTGCACGATACGGCAACGCGCCGACGGCCCTGCACGATACGGCCCGAGTGCGCCTCGGGGAAGCGGGTTTTATGCCCACACATGCCGGATCAGTTGAAAACCGCTTCGTAAACGACTCCCCCGGCCTCGCGTCCCACCGGCACGATGAACACGTCCAGCGCCCCCAACGTCCCGTGCTCGAGTCGGTATGTGCGCTGAGGGAGCAGAGGAGCCTGCGGGCCGCGGAACGTGATCGAGAACGGCTGACGAGGGCCTCCGTGGTCCGGCAGCGCCGTCACCGCCACGAGCTGTAGGGACAGCCCAGCCAATGCCGGGTGAGCGAACGCGAAGGACTCCTCCACGTGTTCGGAAAAGAGGGCTAGACTGAGCTCATTCGTCATCGGTCGCTTTCCACGCCCCCCGCGCGCGACGAGGGCGGACATTCCATCAGCTCGTAGATCTCGTCCCCCCCGCTCCGGGTGAAGCCGAGCCGTTGGTACAAGCTGCGCGCGCGATTCTGTCGCTCGACGTGAATGCGGACCGGAACCCCGCGCGCCTCGGCCTCGGCGATCAGCGAGGAAAGCAGCTGCGTCCCGATGCCCCGGCCGCGGAAGGCGGGGAGCAAGGCGATGTCGATGATGCGGATCTCGGAGGGACGTCGATCGACGTAGAGCCGCCCCGCGGCGACCCCATCGACGAGGATCTTGCTGAACTCCGCCTTGCCGAACGCTTGCCGATAGTACCGATGCTGGGCGTCGAACTGCATCCGGAGGAACGCCTCGCGCTCCGCGGCGCCCCAGGGAACCACCGCGAGCTCTTCTTCGCGCGTGCTCGCGTACACGTCGTAGAGGAACGGCTCGTCCTGCTCGGTGATGCGTTCCAGCACGAGCTGCACGGCCTAGCCCCTCGGAGGAAAGACGCCCTGCAGAGCGATGATGAACGTCAACGCCAGATACGGTTGCATGTTGTTGTGCGGCGCACTGTTGCCAGCGAAACCGATGGCGTTCGGTGAGAGCCACACCGGGGTCGCCCCGGGGTACACATACAGACTGGCCTCCGAACCCAACTTGTTGCCGGTCGGATCGTCCAGGGGCGTGGTGCCCTTGAGGGCCGTAACGCCATGCGTGTGCTCCGGAATCTCGGTGGTCAGCAGAGTCACCTTGGAAGCACCCACGGCTTCCCCCAGCTCCCTCGGAGTGAGGCCTGGTCCGGCTCCCCGGTGCATCGGGGCGCGCCCGAGCAGGTTCGGGAGCGCAAATACGGTCTTCCCATCGCCGCCGTAGTTCGTGCCGAGGAGCGAGAACAGGCCGGTGTTCTGCTTGATGGGCAACAAGGCGCCATTGCAGATGGCCCACCCCTTCGGAGCGAAGTTTCCCGCGAAAATCCTGATCTCTGCGAGGAAGGGTTCGGACATGGCACTCTCCGTGTGTCGTATCGGCTCAGTCCTGCGGCGGGAAGAGGCCTCGGACGCAGATGATGAAACTGACGCACAAGGAGGGCTGCATGTTCTCGTGCGGCTGGGACCCGCCGACCGACGCGAGCGCCAGGGTGGACATGGTCACGGAGTTCCCCTTGGACGTGTAAATGGTCGCCTTGCCGAGGACGTTGCCGCTCCCTCCACCGCTCCCCTCGTTCAGCGATGCGTACGCTTGGTGTTTGTGGGTCGGGAGGTCCGAATGCGTCAGGGTGACCCTTTCGACGCCCGCCATCTCCCCGAGCATATGGGTCGGACTCTGGTGAATCGGGATCCGCCCCCGCATGTCTGGCAGGGCGAAAGTCGTCACGCCGTCGCCCCCGTAGGCGTTTCCGAGCACCGAGAACAATTCGCTGTACTCGGCGATCGAGAGCACCTGCCCTTCGCAGAAGGCCCACCCCACGGGGGCGAAGGTCCCTGCGAACATCCTGATTTCTCCCAGGTATGCCTCCATGACGCCTCTCCAGTCCCCAGTGGCCGCTCGTGTTCAGTTTCGACTCGGGAAGATGCCCACGAGCGCGATGCAGAAGTTCACCACGAGATAGGGTTGCATGTTGTAATGGGCCTGCCCGTCGCCGACGTGCAGCACCATGTCGGCCATCGGCGTGGACGCCGCGTACTCCGTGTAGACCCGCGCGGCTGCGCTCAGGAGCCCGCCCTCTGGGCTGGAATTGATGCCCGGCCCGTCGATCGCGGTCATCAGGTGGGTGTGCGCCGGCATTTCCGAAGGAAGGAGCACGTGCGCTTCCTCGCCGCCCGCCTCACCCAGGGGAAAGTCCTGCGTCGCGCATATCGGCACGCGCCCGCGAAGATCCGGCAGCTTGAACGTCGTCGTCCCGTTCCCGCCGTAGGTCGTCCCGAGGATCGAGAACAGCGCCGAATTCTGAGCGATCGGGAGCTCCTGCCCGTCACAGGCCGCCCAGCCTCTCGGCGCAAAGGAGAACCCGAACATCCTGATCTCCCCGATGAAAGGCTCACTCATCACGTCCCTCCTTCGAGCCGGTGCGCTTGGGTCTAGGATGAGCACCATACTCGGCGGAGTTCGGACTCCCAAGAAAAAACTGTTACGGAATCGAGGGAGCTCGCTCGAGCCCTTCATCCTCTCGGGACTCGAGCTCTCGAGCTTGCTCCGCGCGGTCCCGAACTCTGGTGTCGCTCGTACTCGGCACGAAGCGCTTCGAGGGGCGCGATCCGGAGGTACGACTCGCCCCCATAATGGTGCCGACACGATCGCACGGACGGCTCACGTAATCCCGCGGCTTGTCGCGCGAGCCGAGCTCTGGGCAAGCTCCGCTCGGTCTCGAGCCCCACCATGTTGACGAAGCTCCGCGTGAAGAACTTCAAAGCCTGGCGCGACTCCGGAGAGGTGCGCCTCGCCCCCATCACCGTGCTGTTCGGCGCCAACAGCGCAGGCAAGACGAGCATTCCCCAACTCCTCTTACTCCTGAAGCAAACGGCCGAGTCGCCGGATCGAAAGCGCGCACTGCAGCTCGGCGACAGCCGAACGCTCGTGGATCTCGGCACGTACACCGACGTCGCCCACAACCACGACATCCGCCAGCCGATGGAGCTTTCGCTCTCGTGGACCTTGGACGAGCGGCTCGAGATTTCCGATCCGCTGACCAAAGCCACCTTTTCGGGAGACGTCCTCGAGTTCGGCGCCACCATCCTCGGCGACGCGCGCCACCAACCCTTCGTCGACGCGCTCGAGTACCGGCTCGGGTCCTCGAGCGGCACGTCGCTCGACGTGCGGATGCGGCGCCGCAAAGACGG
Organism: Pseudomonadota bacterium; assembly: GCA_003242355.1. Classification (GTDB taxonomy): domain Bacteria; phylum Myxococcota_A; class Polyangia; order Polyangiales; family Polyangiaceae; genus PMG-095. Next base: position 1,330 of record QGUH01000111.1, on the reverse strand, counting down.
CAAGTACGATCTCGCCTCCGACCACTACAAGCTCGTGCGCCAGCACCAACGGGCGTGGCCGCTCCCGCACCCGGTGCGCTTCTACGGGTTCCCCGACGAGGCCGTCGCCTACTTCCAGAATACGGCGTTCACGTCGGACTTCGTCCTCGAGCTCGAGCGGCTCCTGAAGAACGTCTTTTACGTCGGGCCGCTCCGCGAATACCCGCGGCGGCTCTATCTCTGGTCCGGCGAGCTGCCGGAGCACGTCGGCGAAAAGGGCGAGCGCGCCATCGAAGCGTTCTTGGCCGCCCACGACCGCTCGTTTCACTGGAAAGCCAAGCAGAAGAAGAAGCGCCTGCCCGAGCTCGTGGCGGAACGGCTCGAGAGCATGGGCCTCATCGACGAGTTCGAGGTGAAGCCGCTCGGCCCGCATCGCAAAGAATACGAGGTGCTCGTGCGCACGGGCCCCAAGCTTCCCAAGGTGAAGCTCACCGACGTGGGGTTCGGCGTGAGCCAAGTGCTGCCCGTCATCGTCGAATGCTTTTACGTGCCCCGCCGCTCGATCGTGATTTTCGAGCAACCGGAGATCCACCTGCATCCCCGCGTGCAGGCGGACCTCGCCGATTTGTTCGTGGATGCCATCCGCGCCCGCGAAAATGGAGTCGCCCGGCAGTGTCAGTTCGTCATCGAGAGTCACTCGGAGCACTTCTTGCGTCGACTTCAGCGGCGCATCGCCGAGGAGGAGCTGTCGAAGGACGACGCGGCGCTCTACTTCATCCACGCTCGGGGCGGCGAGGCGCACATCGAGGAGCTCGCCGTCGACGAGTTCGGGAACATCCGCAACTGGCCGGAAGGGTTCTTCGGTGACGAGATGGCCGAGCTCGTCGCGCGCCGACGGGCGCAGGCTGCGCGAATGCGCCGGGGGGAGCCGCGGTGAAAGGCGTCCCACTCCGCTGCGTCGTCGATACCAACGTGATCACGACGGCGAACGCCAACGATGGTGACGTGCCGGCGAGCTGCGTGCTCGCGAGCGCCGCGGCGTTGCAAGCCGTCATGGCGAAGGGCCACGTCTTTCTCGACGATGGCTTCCGCATTCTGCAAGAGTACATCGCGAACGCGAATGCGCGCGGCGAGCCCGGTCCAGGCGACGCTTTCCTCAAGTGGCTGCTCACGCACGAGTGGGATGCCGCGCGCGTCACGCACGTGCCCATCACGGAGGTCGAGGGAGACGCCACGTCGTTCGTCGAGCTCCCCGCGCCGCGGGACGGGACGGGGTAGGATTGGTCTCTTATAAACATCCCCGACCCCACAAGACGGTACTATATCGCGTAGCCGCTTTTTTCTTTAAAAA
>QGUH01001017.1 GCA_003242355.1 Pseudomonadota bacterium | reverse complement strand
CCCCGGCCGTGGTCGCATAGCCCGCCGTCCTTCTCGGGGGGGCCTGGGCCCCGTAATCGCAGGCGGGGCGGGCGGCGCATCGCCCTCGGCGTGGGGCTTGCGGGCGGTGCCGCGGTTGCGGCAGTCGCGCTGCTCGTGCGCGGAAACCCCGGGCCCGTGCGGGTCGAGTCGCTCGCGTCGGCGGCGGCATCCGCGGCCGCATCGACCGCAGCGGCGGAGCTTGCTGCTCGAGAGGCCGCACGGCTCGAAGCCGAGCGCGCGGAACGCGAGCGCCGCGAAGCCCTCGCCGAGGCGGAGCGTCGGCGCGCTGCCGAAGAGCAGGAAGCGCGCCGCCTCCTCGAGGAGCAGCAACGCAAGGAGCAGGAGCGCGCCGCCGCTCAGCGTCCCCGCCCCCGGCGCGCCGAGCCGGTGGCGATCGATCGCCCTCGGCCTGCCGTGCCCCCGCCGGCTCCGCCGGCCCCCGCTGCAACTCCGACGCGCACGGCTGCGCCCGAGCCCTCGGCGCGCCCGCCGCGTACGACCATTGGCGATCGTCCCATTCGCACGACGCTCTGACACCCAGGATTGCGATCTCGTAGTGCGCCTCCCTGGACGACGGTTCGCCACCGTTCTCTCCGACGCGCCCAGAACGATCGGTTTGACCGGTCGGTCTCGGCTCGGAGGGGCGGCACGCGCCACCCCTCCCCGCCGAGCTGGGCTCGTGACGTCGGCGGGGCTCCCCCCATGCGGGCACTTTGCGCGCCGCTCTCTTCTGCATGCTTCGGCGCGTTCCTGACGGTTCGTCGCTCTGGGGCGTACGAATCCCCCGTCGCACCTCTTTCCTTTTGGTGCGGTCGTGAGCCACAATCGCGCCGTGTTTTGCCGTGGACGGAACGTGCGGTGGGTTGCTTCGTCGGCGCTCTTGCTCGCACTGCTCGTAGGAACCGATGCGCGCGCCGAGGAAGTCTCGGAGCGAGCGCGCCTGTACTTCAAGAACGGCGTCGAGCTGTTGCAGTCGAGCCCGCCGAACTACCAGGACGCGTACCACCAGTTTCGACTCGCGTACGAGGAGAGCAGGAGCTGGAAGGTGCTGGGCAACCTCGGGCTCACGGCGCTCAAGCTCGAACGGGACGGCGAGGCGTACGACTGTTATCAGCGTTACCTCGAGCAAGGGGGCGATGAAATCGATCCGGCGGAGCGTGCTGCGCTCGAGCGCGAGATGCTCCTCATTACCGGCAACAGCGCGGTCGTGAGGATCACGTCTTCGGAAGCCAAGCTCGAGCTCCTCGACACGCGTGCCGGCTCGAACGTCCCGCCGCAGCCCTACGTTTTCGAGGGCGGGGAGCTGTCGCTTCGCCTCCGCGCCGGGACGCACACGATCACGGCCACGGCAGCCGATGGGCGCCAGCTCACCTGGAAGACGGTGATCACACCGGGCAAGGAGCTTTCGTACCGGTTCGATTTCGAGGCATCCCCGGAGGAGACGGACGGCGCCACAGCGGGCGAGGGCCCTCTCGGGGAGCCCGATTCCGCGCGGCGCACGCGCGGCGGTACGGTGCGAACCGTCGGGTTCGTCACGGCGGGAGTCGGCGGTGCAGCGTTGATCGGCGCCGTGGTGACGGGCCTCATGGCCAAGAACCTGGAGGACAAGGCTCTCGAACGCTGTGACCGCCAGGCGCAAGTTTGCCCCGCGGAGCTCGAGCAGCAGATCACCGACGATCTCGACAAGGCAAACCAGCTCGGGACGATGACCAACGTCTTGCTGATTGGTGGCGGTGTCCTGGCCGCCGCTGGCGTCACGATGATCGTGTTCGGTGGTCCGGAAACGGTGGGCTCCACCGAAGTGACCGCGGCGCGACCCTCGTTCCGAATCACGCCGGTGCTGACGCCCGGGGTTGCCGGGCTCTACGGCGTCGGCTCGTTCTGAAACCGCGTCGTTCTCGTGGCCTCTGGCCGGCGCTCAGGGGTGGGGAGCGCTCGGCCCGGGTCGTGCGCCGTGCGACCGGAGCGCGCGCAGCGTGTTCAGCGCTTCGCTGACGTGCTGTCGGAACTTGAGCTGCGAGCGGAAGACGTGACGGATCGTGCGGTCCGGAGCAATCACGAAGGTGACACGGCCGTTGATGAGCCCGAGCGCCTTCTTCACGCCGTAGGGCTTGCGCCGGGCGCCGTCCGGATCCGAAAGGGTTCGGAAGGGCGGGGATGGGGTGCCGCGAAAGCCCCGGGGGCCCCCCCCCTGTCCGTCCCTAC
>QGUH01001016.1 GCA_003242355.1 Pseudomonadota bacterium | reverse complement strand
GCCATGGGCCGTCTGCCCCGTACACGGCCGCCACTGCCGCGTGCACCAATTCGTTCGGGGCTCCGGGCAGTAACGGGCGGGCGCGCAAGCGCCGTTTCGTGCCGTGTCCGTGCCGCGTACTGGCTGTAGTCGAGCGCGAGCAAGAGGACGGTGTAACCGAGGGTCCCCGCGATGAACGCGAGCGGGTGCGCCGTCCGCTTGGGCGTGAGCTCGTCCCGGAGCACGTTGAGGATGACGGCGCCGGACAACAGGCTGAGCAACGACGCCCCGACCATCATCGGTGGCGGCCAAAACGCAGCAATGAGCCACCCGAGCACCGTGGCCGCGGAAAGCACCCAGCGGCCAACGCGGCGATAAGCGAGACCGTATTCGACGTCCAGCGCGTGATCGTTGACCAAGAGGTGCGTTCCGAAGGCGAGCGCCGCGACCATCAGCGAAACGACGCTCCCGAGCCTGAGCGTCAACCCCCCGATGAGCATGTTGTAGACGGCAAACGCCCCGATCCGCAGCCCGATTCGCGAACGTCCCCGCGCCGTGGCCGACCCCCGCCCGAACAGAAGCGCGAGCAAGACTCCAATCAACGCCATGATGTAGATCTGATTTTCGAACCACGTCAGGGAACGCTGCGGTCGATCCTCGAGCCATCGCGCTTGTACTTCGGCGAGCTCCGGCAACACGTGAACGAACACGTACGCGAGCGACAAACCGCTCGCCGCAGCCATCCAGCGCGGGCGCTCGACGGCGCCACGATGCAGCGATCCGGAGAACGCATGGACGAGCGCGAGGAAGATCGCTGCAACCAGAGACATGCCCAGTGTCGACGACATCGCGGATTCCTCCGGCACGTGCGGCAATAGACGTGCCTTACGCGTCTGCGACGCAGCCGAGGTGCTTGGCTCGTCCGTGCGGCAATCGACACACCAACACGTCTCGTCACGAACCCCGCACGACTCGATCCCTGCACGACTCGATGGATGCCCGGCTCGTCTCGTGCACGCGCGGCACCGCGCGCGCGATGGCGCTCCGCTGCACGACGACACCGGCTCGGATCGTCTCGTGCATCGACGCGGCACACTCGACACGTACCCAGACACGTCTCGTGCATCGACGCGGCACACTCGATGGCCCCGCTCGATGTGGGTTTTGGCTCGAAGCGACGTGCAGCGTGCACGCTTGCTTGACAGCGACGACTCCGAGGCGCATCCCCTCTGGGAAGCGAGGGGCCATGACCCAGAAGCGAGTTGCAATCGCGTGCCAGGGCGGCGGCAGTCAGTGCGCGTTCGTCGCCGGCGCGCTCTCGACGTTGCTGGCGCGCGGAGTACACGAAGATTTCCGAATCATCGGGCTGAGCGGAACGTCGGGAGGCGCCTTCACCGCGGCGCTGGCCTGGATGGGCATGCTCAAACGGGCGCAGGGAGATCGAACGCCCATCGAAGATCGCATTCTCGCGTGCTGGAAGGATCTGACCGCCCAAACGCCCCTCGAGATCGGCCTGGATCACTTCTACACGCAGCTTCTGCGCCTCGTCTCGCGCGGCGTGCTCCCGAACCTCGCGACCAGCCCGGCGTCGCTCCAGTTCAAGCTGTGGGCGCAGCTCACCAGCGCGCTCATCGGTCGTCCCGAGTTCACGGACCTCGCGGCGCTCCTCCGCAAGCATCTGGACTTCGACGCGCTTCCTTCCCTGGTGAAGCCGGACAGCCCCGTGCTCCTCGTCGGCGCGATCGACGTAACCGAGGGCACGTTCAAGGTGTTCAGCTCGATGTATGGCGAGATCCGGCTGGAATCACTGCTGGCGTCCGCGGCCATTCCGAACCTCTTCCCGGCGGTCGAAGTGGACGGACACGCCTATTGGGACGGCATCTTTTCTTCGAACCCGCCCGTGATCGCCTTTCTGCAGAAAGCCGTGATGGGCAAAGTGCCGTTACCCGAAGAAATCTGGATCATTCAGGTGAATCCCACTCGGTATGCGTCCGCGCCGGACAGTCCGAACGAGATCTTCGACCGCCGCAACCATCTCGCCGGCAATCTGAGCCTGCAACACGAGCTCGAAACCATTCAGATGATCAACGCGCTCCTGCAAGGGGGAGCGTTGACGCGGCAGTACCTGTCGCGCTTCGGGATGGAGGTCATCCAGCCCATCACGGTGCGTTTCATCCGAATGTCCGAGCAGCTCCTGCGCAGGTCTTTTATACCATTCCCCGACCCCCCGAACGGCACCCCTATCGG
>QGUH01000110.1 GCA_003242355.1 Pseudomonadota bacterium | reverse complement strand
CGCCCCTATCGACGGGTGGGCCCCCGGGGGAGTCACCCGGCGCCCGTGAACGAAACCCCCCCCGCCCCCGCGCCCCCCGCCGGGGACCGCCGCTCGCCCCCGCCCGACGCGAGCGAGCCCGACGCCGCGGCTGCTTCCGCGAGCACGCGCGAGCGAACGCGCATCGCCAGCCGCGCCGGCATCGTCGCTGCCGGAACCCTGCTCAGCCGGCTGCTCGGCCTCGGACGCGATCTGGTGATGGCCGCCGTCTTCTCGCGAGCCATCACCGATGCGTTCTTCGTCGCGTTCACGCTCCCCAACGTGCTCCGCCAGTTGCTCGCGGAAGGCGCCGTTCAGAGCGCGGTGCTGCCCGTGCTCGCCGCCACGCGCGAGCGCGAGGGTGACGACGCGGCTCGGCGCTTCTTCGCCAACGTGCGCGGGCTGTCCCTTTCGCTGCTCACGATCGTCACGACGCTCGGCGTCGTCTTCGCTCCGGCGCTCGTCGATCTCTTCGCCGGAGGCTACCGCGAGCATCCCGAGCAGTTCGATCGCACCGTCGAGCTCACCCGGTGGGTGTTCCCCTACATCTTCTTCATGGGCACGGCCGCGCTCGGCGTCGCCGCGCTCAACACGTACCAGCGCTTCGCCGTGACGGCGTTCGCGCCGGCGCTCCTGAACGTCGCGTTCATCACCTTCTCGCTGCTCTTGCCCGGTTTCCTCGGGGCGCGGGGCTACGATCCCGGGCTCGCGCTGGCCGTGGCGGTGCTCGTCGGCGGCGTCCTCCAGGTCGTCGCGCAGTGGCCGAGCCTCGCCCGCATCGGTTTTCTCGGGCGCCCCCGCTTCGACTTCCGGCACCCCGGAGTCCGCGCGGTGCTCGCGCGGATGGTCCCCGTGTTGTTCGGAATGGGGGTCTACTACGTCGACGTGCTGCTCGCGCGCCGGTTCCTCTCCGAGCTCGGCGTCGGCGCGCAGAGCTACTTCACGTGGGCGATGCGCCTCTGCGATTTCCCTCAGGGGATCTTCGTGATGGCGATCCAAACGGCCGCGCTACCGAGCCTGGCCCGGCTGGCGAGCCGCGGCGATCGCGTCGAGCTCGCGGGAACGTTCGCGTTCGGCATGCGGCTCGCGCTCTTCGTGGCCGTGCCCGCCACGCTCTTCGCGGTGGTGCTCGCCGAGCCCCTCGTGGTCCTGCTCTTCCAACGCGGCGAGTTCGACGCCGTCGCCGCCCACGAAACCGCGCGCGCGCTTCGGGCTCAAGGCGCCGGAATCTGGCTCGTCGCCGCTGCCCGCCAGCTCGTGGGGCTCTATTACGCCATCGGCGACACGCGCACGCCGGTGATCGTCTCCGCGATCGACCTCGTCGTGTTCATCGTGCTGGCCGTCGTGCTCAAAGGCATCCTCGGCCACGTCGGCGTCGGCCTCGCCGTTACCGGAGCGACGGCCGTGCAGACGGCCCTGCTCTGGGCGCTCGCACACCGCCGCGTCCCGGAGCTTCGCGTCGGCGAGATTTTGGGCTCGTTCGTGCGCACCGCGAGCGCCGCGGCCGTGGCCGCCGGCGTCGCCCTCTATGCAACGGAGGTTCTCGCACCCCGCGGAATCCCCCTCGGCGTGCAAGCGATCGCCGGGGCGGCCGCGGGGATTTCGGTATTCTTCGTCTTGGCTGCGCTCCTCAAAAGCTCCGAGCTCCGCGTGATCACCGCTCCGCTCGCCCGCCGCTTCCGCGCGCGCCGGCACTGAACCAGGGCAACGGCTCATGAATCCCCAAATCGTCGACGCTCGCTTCACCGCTCAGGCCAGCGCCCCCGAGCAACTTCCGCCCCCGGTCAGTCTCGAGATCGCCTTCGTCGGGCGCTCCAACGTGGGCAAGAGCAGCCTCCTGAATCGACTCATGCAGCGCCGGAATCTGGCGCGCACGAGCTCTACTCCCGGCTGCACGCGCCGCATCACGTTCTTCGAAGTGCGCACCCGGGACGGCACGCTGCTCACCCTCGTCGACCTTCCCGGCTACGGGTACGCCGCACGCTCGAAAATCGAACGCCGGAGCTGGAGCCAATTGATCGAGCACTACCTCGCGAGCCGCCCGAGCCTTTCGGCAGTGGCGCTGCTCGTCGACGTGCGCCGGGGGCTCGAAGACGAAGAGCGCGACCTCATCGACCTGCTGAAGGCCGCGAGCCCCAGCCGCGCCGCGCCGCGCGTGGTTCTCGTCGCCACGAAGATCGACAAGCTCCCGCGCTCGCGTCGCCTGGCTTCCGTGCAAGCCATCGCCCGGGAAGCCGGGCAACCGTGCATCGGCTTCTCGACCGAGCTCCCCGACACCACCGCGGCAGTGTGGCAGGCCCTCCGCACGGCCATCTCCTGAAGCGAGGCAGGCTCAAGGAACCGAGCCGACCGCTTCGCCCGTGGTGAGCTGTCGCTCGCAGTCTCCGTAGAGGCTGAAGCGAATGGAGGTGCCCGGAAGTTCGAAGCGATACGCGGGGCCGGCCGCTGCCCGGTAGTATTCGATGCGCGCACGCCCCTCGGGGTTCGCGCCGAGCTTGCGCGCGTGCCGCCAGATGGCCGCGAACGTGCAGCGCGGCTCGGGAAGGGGTTCCCGCTGCAGCGCCGGGCATGGCACGTGCGCCTGGTCGGCCTCGGCTTCGATGCCCTGACGGCCCACGCGGACGGACTGCCGCCCGCAGTTCGCGCGGCGCGGCACCACGCCAGGCTCCCGTGGCGGCTGCGGCCCGTGTCCCGGCGGACTCTGGAAGGAATACCGCGCGTACGCCGTCGCGCTCCGGAGATCGATCGTTCCATCGCTCGCCACGCCCTCGGCCACGATGCCGCGAAGCAACGGCCGGGGCGTGAGCGAGCGCGCTCGCTCGAGCAGGGCCAGCGGATCCACCTTGTTCGGCCAGCCCTGGATCCCCGCCGTCGTCGGAGGCGCTGGCGCCTGGCTCGTCTCGGGCTCGGACACCCCTTTCGCCCACAGAGAGATCCCCAGGCTGAGCAGGAACGCTCCCGCCACGACCGACAGGCCCACGACGCGGTCGCGCTTCTGCGATGCAGCCGGAACGGGACGCGAGGCAGGCGGAACGGGCTCGTTTTCCATGGAGGGCGATCGACCGGACGGCGTGGCGGCGGGCCGCGACCTATATCATCGAGCCGAGCGCCCTGTCAGGCGCGCCCCGCCGATTTCCCCAGCGCGGCTCGACCTTCCCGCCACCCGGGCGGTTCACGCGAGCCCGTGCCCCGCACGAACCATTTGCCGATCCGCGAAAGCCGCGGTAGAAGCTGACCCCCGCCGCGGGCGCATAACTCAGCGGTAGAGTGCGTCCTTCACACGGACGAAGTCGCAGGTTCGATCCCTGCTGCGCCCACCAGAAAAACCGCCGTTTTCGTTTTCGGCCTCGGGAGTTTCGACATGAGCGATGGCGAAACTCGGAAGCGCTTCGACGGGGATGCGGCGGGCCTTCGCGGTGTTGACCTTCGCGGTGTTGAGCAGATACCGCCCGTGCGTCTTCGGGTCGGTCGCCCCCGAGAGCGTCATGGCCGTTTGCAGGTCGGCGCCGGCATCGGCCAGGCGCACGTCTCCTTGCTCGCACCGGCGCTCGCGAGTGTCTCGAGGATCTCCCGGACGTCGCCCGCCACGCTCTCGGTCACTGGCTTCGAGCCGATGACGGGAAACACGTGTCTCCGTAGCCTGTCGAGCCGCGGCTTTTTCGTCCGGATCGCGCTCGCGTTCACGATCCGCTCGGCCGCCGCCTCGAACGTCTCGACGCGAACCGCCTCTTGCGCGAGCACATCCGCCGGTTGGTTCGCGTTCACCAGCCGGCGGAGCTTGATCTTGGCGACTCGCGCGCGCCAGCTCGCGCTGGACACGGTCCGCGTGCCGAGCGGCTTCGGCCTGGTTCCCGAGCTTCCGCTCCAAGAGCACGTGGCGGTACTCATGCAACGCGCCGAAGAGCGCGCGCCTCGGCGTGCCGGCGCTTGGCTACCTCGAACACCCGTTCGGCGGCCTTGCTCGCGGCGGCAGGGGTGACGCAGAGACGGAAGATGCGGCTGATGCGGGTCCGGTCTATCTTGACGTTGGCCATGGGAGGTCGCTTCTCCTGTGGTCTTTGGCCTCCGAAGCGTCTTACCCACGCTTCGGAGGCCGTTTTGCTTCTGGTTCCGGTGGTGGCTCGTTCCCGAAGAACCTGCGATAAGCCTCGCGGATTTTCCGCCGAAGCCACGCCGAGGCTGTGAGGCCTTCGCGTGCAGCCACTGCGCTCAACATGCGCAGCTCTTCATCGGTCACGCGCGCGTTCAGATTCCGGGTTCGTTCCGCCATCCGGAGAAACTCAGCAACGAAAACGTCATTACACATCGAGTCCCACCACGGACCGGGCACGTGCCGTCATCCGAACGCGAGTAAGTCCGCGGACTTGGACGCACTCCCCCCAGGACCTTCGGGCGCCTGCTACACTCTCGAGCGTGATCGTCGAACGCCGCCTCGACGTCGACGGGAAGCCCTACACGGTGCTGATTCCCGAGAACGAGCGAGAACGATGCTTGCTCGGGAATATGCGTGTATCTGGGCTCGCCATGGGCGAAACGGAGGGCCTGCACGACGAGGACCAACCCATCTACACCAACGGTCCGCCTCGGCGGCGATGCCGACGAAGGCGGTGCCGGAAGTGGCGATACCGAAGTTGGCAGAAACGCCGGCACCGTCGTCATCGCTCCGCTTGTCGCCCGAGCCCTCGCTGAGCCCCTGCGAGGGCTCGCGTGGGCAGCGGGGCGCGCGCGCTGAGCGTGGCCGTCATCGCTTCTCGCGCGAGCCGAGCCTTCGTTGAGCGAGGCTCACCACGCCGGCGGCCTTGGCATCCCGCGCTTCGGCGCCTTCAAAGTAGGCGGCCACGATGCTGGTCAGCATGGCCGCCGGCAACTGCTTGCCCGTGAGTTCGCGGATGCGTTCGCGGTAGCGGAGTACCACGGCGGCAATCTCGATTTCGAGGCGCCGCACCTCGGGGTCGGCGGCGATACGCGTCATCACATCGCTGATCGTCATGTGCTGCTCAACGTCAACGCCAGGTCTTCGAAGATGGCCGGGAGCTGGCGGCTGATCTCGGCGCCGAAACCCTCGGCGAACCGTCGACCGTCTTCTTCGGTCGCGCCCGGGGGTAGGGTGAGGTGGAAGTGGTTCGTCACGTTCACCGGCACGCTGCGCCCTTGGCTCGGGGTCGCGGTCGGCGTCGTTTCAAGCACGCGGGTCGACTGCACCGTTGAGGGCGGCGTCGTGAACGCCGGCGTTTCGCCAAAACCGCGAGCTGCTTCGCCCGCGAGCTTGCCGGTCGCGTGCGCTGCCAAGCTCGAGCGCTGCTCGACGCCCGCCACGTAGCCGCGCACGGTCATCTCGCCGAAGCCCTCAAAGAGCTTCGACGGAGACGCGATGCCGAGGGGCGCCTTCGCCTTCGTGATCGCGCCTTGCACCACGCCGGCGATGGCACCTACCAGGTCGGTGCCGGCTTTCCTGCACCGGCAACGCCAGGCGCTCGGCCATCATGCGAACGTCGCCAAACTCACGTTGCGCCGTCGCGGCGTCGGTTCGCAAGAGCACCTGAATGCCGGCCACCGGCAGTGCTTCCGAGGAAGCAGTGGATAGGGAGGACTCCAGAGGACCGGGAGGGGTCGGCAAGGCGCTCCGAAGGGGGTCCCCCTTCACCCGTGCTTGCTGGGAAGCACTTTGCCGATGACTCCGGAACGAAGTCCGACTCCCAGCATGCAGCGCGCGAAGCCCAACCCCTCGATGACTGCTTCCCAGCTCGGCGTTCTCGGGCGTCGCGAGCCCGACGAACGCTCGTGAAGGCTCGAAGACCCGCGCCTTCGAACTATCCGTCGTCGCGAGCCCGGCGGGCGCGAGGGCTCAGAGACCGCTCGACTTCAAGCTCTCGTCGGTCGCCCAGCGCGGCAAGTGGATTCCGCATTCGCTGTGGACGCCGAGGTGCCGCCCTTTGCGCGGATCCTCGTCTTCCCGCGTCGGGAAGGTGGAGTGCGCATCGCCGATGGAGCGGTATCCGCGCGCGCGTAGCGGATGATACGGAAGGTCGTTGGCGCGCATGTAGCGATGCACCGCCTCGTCGTCCCAGTCCAGGATCGGATGGATCTTGTGAACGCCGTCCTGGAGCTCGACTCGACGCAACGACGCACGATACGCATTCTGCGAGCGGCGGAGACCGGCAATCCACGCCCGCGGCGCGAGCTCGCGAAGCGCGCGGTCCATCGGCTCTACTTTGTTGATCTGCTGATAGAGCTCGAGCGAGCGCTGATCTCCTTCCCACAGGCGGCCATAGAGCGCCTCCTGTCGCGCCGCGGTCATCAAGGGCGAGTACACGCGAAGGTCGAGATTGAAGCGCTTTTTGAGCTCTTCGGCAAATCGATAGGTTTCCGGAAAGAGGTATCCAGTATCCAAGAACACGACACGAATGTCCGGAATCACCCGTGTCACCAGATGCAGCATCAGTGCGGAATCCGCCCCGAAGCTGGAAGTCATGATGATCGATCCGCCGAAAGTATCTCGCGCCCACGCGAGCACCGTTTCGGCGGGAGCGCCCTCGAGACTCTTATTGATCGACTCGAGAGGATCGGAAACGGCCGGTTCGACGAGCTTGAGGTGCGTCATGACGCGCCTAGGCTCCCAGAGAACAGTCTACTTGTCCAATAGATTGTATCGGAAATCTCTTAACACCTCCAAAATATTGCTATTTTTGACACCACATTCACTCACAAAATCAGTCGAGAACCCATCCGGTCCCTCAACCGAGCCGTCACCCACGGGCGCCCCCTCGTCGTTGCTCCCGCGGACTCGAACGAGTCCGGAGTCGGAGACACTTAGCGGCTCAATCGCATCAAATCAGGCGAACCAAACGAGGGATCGGGCCGGAGGGGTGGCCAGTACCGAGTCAGATTCGGAGAGCGCAATTCGGAGGCGCTCGCTTCGAGATCGAGGCGACGACCCCTCGTATCGTCCGTTTCGAGACGACGACATTTGAGTGGACGTTTTCGGCATCGGATGTCATGGTGGGCCCGGGTGCGCGATGCCACCAGTGCTCACGCTGCCGGACCCCGCAGTTCCGTTGCCCTCCCCGCGCGCCAAGGCGATGGTGTTCGAGGACCCGCGCTCGCGCCAGCTCCTCGAGCGGATTCGCAAAGTGGCGCCGAGCAACGCCACGGTGCTGATCGAAGGTGAAACGGGAACCGGCAAGGAAATCGTCGCCCGACACCTGCACGAGCTCAGCCCGCGCAGAGGTCGACCGTTCGTCGCAGTAAACTGCGGCGCCATCTCCGAGAACTTGATCGAGAGCGAGCTCTTCGGTCACGAGCGCGGCGCCTTCACCGGAGCCGGTGCCGCAAAACCCGGTTGGTTCGAAGCGGCGCACCAGGGCACGCTGTTCCTCGACGAGATCGGCGAGCTCTCGCTCGCGAGCCAAGTGAAGCTCTTACGCGTCCTCCAGGAATCGGAGGTAGTGCGCGTGGGCTCGAGACGCCCGGTTCACGTCGACGTTCGGCTGATCGCCGCCACGAACGTCGACCTCACCCAAGCGATGGCGGCGGGACGGTTTCGCGAGGACCTCTACTACCGACTCAACGTCGCCGTCCTGCGCCTCCCGCCTCTGCGCGAGCGGCCCGGAGACATCCTTCCGCTCGCCGAGCATTTCCTGCGCACGTTCGGGGCGCGGCTCGGCGTCTCCCCTGCCCCGCTCGGACCGGAAGCGGCGCGGCGTCTGCTCGAGCACACGTGGCCGGGCAACATTCGCGAGCTCGAGAACGCCATTCACCACGCGCTCCTCGTGTGCCAGGGCCCTCGGATTCAGCCCGAGGATCTCGGAATCTCCGAGCCCCCCGGCATCGAAAAGCGTGGGGAGAGCGACGCCGAGCCGCTCTCCGCGCTCGAGCGCGCGCTCATCCCGCTCTTCGAGCGCAACCTGCCGGATTTGTACCAACGCATCGAACGGCTGGTGCTGCGCTCGGCGTTCGAGTTCTGCGAGCGCAACCAGGTGCAGACGGCGCGCCTGCTGGGCCTCAGTCGCAACATCGTCCGCGCCCGGCTGCTCGAGTTCGGTGAGATCGACGGAGCCCGGCGCTCCGCTCACGTCGGGGAGCGAAGCACCGTCCGAAATCCGAGGTGATCGGTCGACGTCGCCGGATGCAATCCCTGTCGCGCGCTCACTCGATAGCGCGCGCAGAAGTTGGGCGAGCACAAGAACGAGCCGCCCTTGATCACGCGCGGAGCGTCGGGTGTCGCCGGCCGCGCGAGAACTTCCGGTGACGGCGGGTGTGGGCTCACGAAGACGTCGCGCGGCCACTCCCACACGTTTCCCAGGGGTCGGGGAGGCCGAACGCGTTCGCCCCGAAAAACCCGACCGGGGCGCGCCGCCCGAAGCCACCCCCCGGGGGTTTGGAAAGGGGAAATGCCC
>QGUH01001015.1 GCA_003242355.1 Pseudomonadota bacterium | reverse complement strand
CGGCGAAGTCGTTGGTGCCACGCGCGAGACGCTCGGCCCGCGCGCGCGCCCGCGCCTGCAGGCGTGCGGCAGGACCCACGGCGGGAGGGCGAGGAAGCGGCGGGAGCTGCACGAGCACGAGATCGAGCGTGGAGCGTTGGCGTGGGCTCACGTTGACGAGCTCGACCTGCTTGCCGCGTCGGCGCAGCTGCTCGCACGCCTCGGTCACCGCCCCGGCCGCTGGGGAGTCGAACGCCTCCACGGCGGCGAAGTCGACGACGATTTCGCGCACGTCGTGGCGCTCGGTGAAGTCGAGCAGCGTGTCGTAGGCAACCCGCGCCTCGTCGAGCGTCAAATCACCCGCGGGGGCGACGCTCACCCGATTCGGGCCCAACGGCGAGACACGCGGCTGCATGCCGCGCGCCCAGGATGCAAGTTCGGTGCACGCAGCCGGAGCGCAGCGCGCTCCAGGGCAGGCCGCGACGCGCCGCGGTCGCCTGCATGCGCGACACGACGCATCCAGGCTGCCACGCTCGGGCGCCTTTGCATGCGGCTTGCAGGCGCCTTCGTCGTATGAGCCTGAGAAGGACGACGGTGAGCGTTCTCTGCGTGCTCGGACTGAGCGCCTGTGCGACGCGCCAGGCGTTCTTGCCCGCCGAGCACGTCACGGGCATGACGCCGCACGGGTATCTCGCCGCCGAGTACGAGATCGAAGACAGAAACGGAAACTTGGGCGAGGCGAAAGTCTGGTCGCACGGTGCGTACCGAACCGAAGTGCGCGGCGACCCGAATACGGTCGTGCACGTGGGATTCGCCCTCGAGAATTCCACGCCGGCGCCGCTCCGTCTCGTCCCCGAACAGCTCTATCTGGACTCGGCCACGCTCGATGGCAGCGTGATCGGCCCCTTGCGCCCGGTCGAAATCCGCGGCAATCCCTCGGTGCCGGCGGGGCGTGACGCGCAGGTGGAGGCGATTTTCGTGATGCCAGAGGGCGTTTCCCCGAACGACGTCCGAGCATTCCGCGTTGCGTGGACGATCGCGAACGGCGAGTCGCGCTACATCCAGCGCACGCCCTTTCTCCAGGCCGTCCGCGAGCGCGTTCCTCGGTACTACTATTCTCCGTACTACGATCCGTTCGTGTACGACCCCTTCGTCCCCCACGGCGGCGTGATCATCCACGGCTCGCCCTTTTACCATCGCTTCCCGGCCGCACCCCGCCCGGTGCCGTAGCCGAACGGTGAGCCCACGCCGCCGTTCGCCCTGCTCTCGCTGCCGACTGCGGCGCTCGCTTTCGCGCTCACCACCGTTTCCATCCTCGTTCCGCTGCTGCTCCAGGAGCACACGGCCTCCGGCACCCTGACCGGGGCCGTGGTCGCGGGGGAAGGGCTGCTCGCGCTCGTTCTGCCGATTTGGCTCGGACCGTGGTCGGATCGCACGCGAACGCGCTTCGGGCCGCGACTACCCTTCGTGATCGCGGGGGCGCCCATCGCCATCGCTGCGCTCGTCGCGCTGCCGTTCGCGGACTCGCTCCTCGCGTACGCCGCGTTCGCGCTGCTGTTCTATTGCGGGTTCTACCTCTACTATTCGCCGTATCGGGCGCTCTTTCCGGATCTCGTACCCCCGGAACGTCTCGGCCGCTCCCAGGGCGTCCAAACCGTATTTCGCGAGATCGGCCTCGGGCTCGCGCTCACGGGCTCGCCGCTGCTGCTCGCCGTGTGGCGCCCCCTGCCCTTTCTGCTGTGCGCCGCGACGCTGGCCGTCGTCACCGTGGTCTTCGTGAAACGGATGCAGGCGTACGTGACCACGAGCAGTAACCACCCGGATCTGCCGCGGCTCGAGGCGCCGACGCTCCGTGCGCTCCTGCGCGAGCGCCCCGAGATGACTCGAGTTCTCGTCGCCAACTCGCTCTGGGAGTTCTCCCTGACCGCCCTGCGCACGTTCGTCGTGCTGTTCATCGTGACGGGCCTCGGGCACGCGCCGGAAGCCGCTTCGGGGCTGATGGCGATGATCGCCGTGATCGCCTTGTTGGCCGCTCCAATCGCCGGAACCCTCGCCGACCGACTGGGCACCATCCGAGTGATCCGGACGGCGTTGCTCGCGTTCGGCGTCGGCCTGCTTCTGCCCGCGGTCACGCAGTCGATCCCGGGGTTGCTCGCCGCAATGCCCGTGTTGGGGTTCCGGGGAGGGGTGGCCATGACCCTCCCGTTGGCCCGGGGGGCCCAACCGCGGCCTCCACGGACCCCGGGTG
>QGUH01000109.1 GCA_003242355.1 Pseudomonadota bacterium | reverse complement strand
AAACTCGCTCGCGGCGCAATCGAGCGCGAGCGCCACGTCCTCACCCGGCTTGTAGCCGGCGGCCTCGATGGCCTGCAGGATGCGCTTGAGCGCTTCCTCGTTCGAGCCGAGGCGCGGCGCGAAGCCGCCCTCGTCGCCGACGGCCGTGGTGAGCCCTTCCTTCTTCAGGATCGACTTGAGGTTGTGGAAGACCTCGGCGCCGCAGCGCAGGGCCTTGGAGAACGAGTCGAACCCGTGCGGGACGATCATGAACTCCTGGATCTCGAGGCCGTTGTCGGCGTGGGCGCCGCCGTTGACGATGTTCATCAAGGGCGTGGGCAGCACCCGCGCCTGAACGCCGCCGAGGTAGCGCCAGAGCGGCAGCCCGACCGTGTCGGCCGCGGCGCGCGCGACGGCCATCGACACGGCCAGGATCGCGTTCGCGCCGAGCTTGCTCTTGTTCGCGGTGCCGTCGAGCTCGATCAGCTTGCGATCGATGGCCGCCTGGTCGAACGCGGACATCCCGATGATTGCCGGGCCGAGCTTGTCGTTCACGTTCTCGACGGCAGTCCGGACACCCTTGCCGAGGTAGCGCTTCTTGTCGTCGTCCCGCAGCTCGATGGCTTCGTGCTCACCCGTCGAGGCTCCGCTCGGGACGGCGGCGCGTCCCCAACCGGTGGAGGTGTGGACCTCTGCTTCGACAGTGGGATTTCCGCGGGAATCGAGAATTTCTCGGGCGCTGACCTGAAGGATCTCCGGCATGCGCGCCCGCTTAACATGGAATGCCGGAGCGCGCGAGAGCAGTTCCAACGGGAACGCAGCTCTCGCCCTTACAGGGGGGCCGTCGCGGAGAGCGGTACTCCGCTCCTGCCGAAGCGCAGTCGGCGGGGCTCCGCGCGGGCGCTAGCCCTCTTCGTCTTCGTGCCGAAACAGAGTGGCGACGGGGCTGCTCGTGCTTTCCCACTCTTCGCCGTGCTGCATGTCGCGATGAGGGCCCGAATGGCCCAGCGTGAGCTGACACGACAGCTCGATGCGCCGCCGGGCGACGTTGGTCGCCGTGTCCGGCACCTGCCGAGTGACGATCAGAACGGCTTTCTCGTTGCACGCAGCCATGCCGAAGCAGGCCCTCCAAAGGCGGGCGCGAAAGTTTCTATATCACGGTCGGGTGGCCCCGGGTCCATCGTCCGCCGGCCGGCGAACTCGGCCGGCCGCAAAGGAGCAGGTCTGGTAGACTGCCGCGATGACGGACGCGGCGTCCCCGCTGCCGGCCGGCGCTCGGTTCAACGCCGAGCACGGCGGGTGGGAAGTATCGGAGCACGACGAACGGGGCGAGCGACATGGGGAATGTCGCGTGTACCGGCCAGACGGCACGCTGTCGCTCGTGTGCCATTACGAGTCCGGCGTGCTCGAAGGGCCGTTCGAGGTGTTTCATCCGAGCGGCAGCATCGCGCGCCGCGGCACGTATCGACGCGGATTGCTGCATGGTGTCGTGACGCGTTACGCGCCGCAGGCGCCCGGGGACGAGCCGCTGCGCTCCTGCTGCGTTCCAGCGGGCGCCGTCGAGATGCGCATCCCGTTCGACGCGGGGCGTCCGGGTCGCGAGACGTTTCACGATCGCGAGGGGCGGCCGCTCTGCTCCGATGGGACGCCCTGGCCGCCGATTCCGCCGGGGCTGCCGGAAGGGGTCGAGTTCGACGAGAACGCGCGGTGTTTTCTCGAGCGCCGCGTGCTCGATGAAGCGGCAGGGCACTCGGTCGCGTCCTGGTTCGACCTGGAGGGGAAACGGGTCGAGTCCCTGGAGTATCGGGATCATCGTCCGGCCGTGCGCACGTGGTTCGATGCGGCGGGGCAGCCGCGCGAGCAGCGGCACCTCGACGACGCGGGCCGGCTGCACGGTGCCTACTTCAAGCGGTACGCGAAGGAGGAGAGCCCGTTCACCGATCCGCGCATCGTCGAAGAGCGGGGTGTGTGCGAGCGCGGTCGCGCCGTGGGCCGCTGGCTCTATCTCGACGCGGACGGCGCGCCCGTTCTCGTGCTCGAACGAGGGGTGGCGCTCGACGACGAGGCGCTCGCGCAGTCCATCGCGCTTTCGCCCGAGCTTTCGACGATGGATGAGGCGGCGGCATGGGCCGCCCTGGACGCGCTCGTGGCCGAGCAGCGCGTGCGCGAAGCCCTGTGCGGCGTGCTCCGGTTGGCAGGGCGCACCGGGAACGAGGCGCGGCTTTCGGCGTTTCTCGCGCAGCATCGGCCGCCGCTCGGCGACGAGCGGGCCACGGCAATCGCGCACGCGGTGACGAGCGGATCGCCCACGACGCTGTCCGGTGTCGTCGACGCGCTGCTCGGAGGCGGCGACGTGGCCGCGCTCGCCTGCGCGCTCGCGGCGCGGTTGCCGCCCACGGGCACCGCGGCGCGCGAGGTCGTGGAGGCGGCGTTGCTCGTGCGTCCCGACCACGCGCCCGCGACGTTGTCGCGCGCGCTCCTACGCGCCAACGTCGGTGATCGGCGGGGCGCGCTCGCCGATGCGGAGCTGCTCGAGAGCCGGTCCGCGGTGGGCGCCGAGTACGTGCGGGAGCTTTGCCGCGTGGCCTTTCCGACGTTCGACTTCTGGCCCGCGCGCGACCCGGTTTCCGATCCGCCGGAGCCCATCGTCGAGGTCGCGGCGGAGCAGCCGCTCGAGCAGGTTCACCGTGCGATTCGGGTGTATGCGACGCGCCTCGCCGCGTGTCGGTCGGCGCTGCGGGCGTTCGGCGTGTCCGACGAGACCGAGTGGCTCCCGCCGGACACGAGCGCCTTGCTCCCCGATGGGCCGATTCCGCTCGAGCACCGCACGGCGACGATCGAAGACGTGACCGAGGACGGCACCGAGACGTCGGAGGTGGAGATCGACGAGCGCCTGTCGCTCGAGGGGCGTACGGCGATCGAGCTGCTCGAGACGGCGCGCGCCGACTGGGCGGCGCTCACCTGGCTGTGCTGGTCCGCCGGGCTCGAGCGCGTGGAGCTGCCGACGGAGCTCCGTCCGCGCGAGCGTTTCGCCGCAGCCGTGGACCGCGCGACGCGGCGTTGCTTCCGCACGTACGATCAGCTCCGCACGAACGGCCTCGTTTCGGCCAAGCGGGGCGTCGCGGATTTCGAGTGGGAGGGGCGTTCCGTGAGCAGTCTCGTCCCGGCGCTCGCGCGCATGGCCGCGCGCGAGGCGCTCGAGGTGCGCGCGATGTTCTTCTGGCTGCTGTTCCCGGAGAACCTCTCGCCGTTCCAGAACGACTTGCGGCGCGTCTGAACGGACGCTTCCGAACGGAACGAGCGTTACCGCTCGCTGGACGGCTCGCGCTGTTGCTGCTGTTGCTGCTGTTGCTCGGCGCGCGCTGCGGCCAGGGCGGCGTCGCGTTGCTCGTAGGCCACGATGATCTTCTGCACGAGCGGGTGCCGCACGACGTCGGAATCCGTGAACGTGCAGAACGCGATGCCCGGCACGTTCTGCAAGAGATCCCGCGCTTCTTTGAGGCCGCTGCGGGCCCCTTGCGGCAGGTCCGTCTGCGTGATGTCGCCGGTGACGACGACCTTCGAGCCGTAGCCGAAGCGCGTGAGGAACATGCGCATCTGCTCGCTGGTCGCGTTCTGCGCCTCGTCGAGGATGACGAACGCGTCGTTGAGCGTGCGCCCGCGCATGAACGCGAGCGGCGCCACCTCGATTTGCCCGCGCTCCTTGAGCTGCTCGGCGCGCTCGAAATCGAGCATGTCGTAGAGCGCGTCGTACAGCGGCCGCAGATACGGGTTTACCTTCTCGGCGAGGTCGCCGGGCAAGAAACCGAGCCGCTCGCCCGCTTCCACGGCTGGCCGGACGAGCACGATGCGCTTGACCCGCTTTTGGCCGAGCCACGAGGCGGCCATGGCCATCGCCAGGTAAGTTTTGCCGGTGCCCGCGGGGCCGATGCCGAACGTGAGGTCGTGCGTGCGCATCGCCTCGACGTATCGGCGCTGCGCTTCCGACTTCGGCAGCACCGGGCGGCGCCGCGCGGTGACCAGAATGGTCTCGTCGAGCAGCTCGGTCAGGCTTCGCTTCGGGTCGGCGCGGAGCCCGCGCAGGGAGCCCGCGACGTCGCTCGGGCTGATCGTGAAGCCGCGGCCGACGAGCTCCGCGGCGTCTCGCAGATAGCGGAAGGCGAGCCGGACGTCGCCTTCCTGCCCGGCAAGGTAGATGGTGTTACCCCGCAAACTGATTTCCGCGCCGCTTTCTTTCGCGACCTCGTTCAGAACCGCGGAGTTTGGACCCGAAAGCGCCATCAGCACGGAGGTGTTCTCCACCTCCAGATTGGCGGAATAGGAAGGATTGCCCATGCGGTCTTGGCGGCGGACCCCCTCAGCATAGAACGGATGGAGCCCCGGCGCGACCGTGCGCCGCGGCAAATGTGCGACATGTGGTCGGTGTGGCTGCTTGCCCCGCGACTTCGGAGCGCGTTCCGAGCGCGCCTCGGCGCCCTCGAGCACTGGCCCTCGCGGCTCGGACCACCGTTCGGAGTCGCCGGAACCTGGCCCTGGAAACGGTGAAGCAGGGGAGCATCGAGCTTTCCATTCGCCCGTTTGGCGCCAAGGTTAGAAGCGATTGCCGCGCCGCGCTCTGGCGGGCGCGGCCCTTGCCATGAAGCGACAGCGCACCCGACGACACAGCGGCCTCCCTTCGGATCCTCTCTGGTTCAAGGATGCCGTCATCTACGAGGTCCCGATCCGTGGCTACGCCGATTCCAACGCGGATGGCGTGGGCGACATCCCGGGTCTGATTTCGAAGCTCGATTACATCGAGGATCTCGGCGTCAACGCGATCTGGCTTCTGCCGTTCTATCCTTCCCCGTTGCGCGATGGCGGCTACGACATCTCCGACTACACGTCGGTGCACCCGATGTACGGGACGCTCGCGGACTTCAAGCGCCTGTTGAAGGAGGCGCACGCGCGCAAGATCCGCATCATCACCGAGCTCGTCATCAATCACACGTCGAAGGACCACGTCTGGTTCCAGCGGGCGCGCCGCAGCCCGAAGGGCAGCAAGTGGCGCGACTTCTACGTGTGGAGCGACGACCCCAACAAGTTCTCGGACGTCCGCATCATCTTCAAGGATTTCGAAGCGTCGAACTGGACGTGGGATCCGGTCGCGCGCGCGTACTACTGGCACCGCTTCTACTCGCACCAGCCGGATCTGAATTTCGACAATCCCGCGGTGGTGAAGGCGGTGTTCAAGATCCTCGACTTTTGGCTCGAGCTCGGGGTCGATGGCCTCCGGCTCGACGCGATCCCCTACCTGTACGAACGCGAGGGCACGACCTGCGAGAACCTGCCGGAGACCCACGCGTTCCTGAAGAAGCTCCGCGCGCACGTGGACGAGCGCTTCCGCGACAAGATGCTGCTCGCCGAGGCGAACCAGTGGCCCGAGGACGCCGCCGCGTACTTCGGCGACGGCGACGAGTGCCACATGAACTTCCATTTCCCGCTGATGCCGCGCATGTTCATGGCGGTGCAGCTCGAGGATCGCTTCCCGATCGTCGACATCTTGCGACAAACGCCGCCGATTCCGGACAACTGCCAGTGGGCGACCTTCCTCCGGAACCACGACGAGCTCACGCTCGAGATGGTGACGGACGAAGATCGCGACTACATGTGTCGCGTCTACGCAGAAGATCCGGTGGCGCGCCTCAATCTCGGCATCCGCCGGCGGCTCGCGCCGCTCTTGCGCACGCGCGAGAAGATCGAGCTGATGAACGGCCTCCTGTTCTCGCTGCCGGGAACGCCGGTGCTCTACTACGGCGACGAGATCGGGATGGGGGACAACATCTATCTCGGCGATCGCGACGGCGTGCGCACCCCGATGCAGTGGTCGGCGGATCTCAACGCGGGCTTCTCGCAGGCGAACCCGCAGCGGCTGTACCTGCCCGTGATCACCGATCCCGAATACCGCTACGAGGCGGTGAACGTGCAGGCGCAGCAGGCCAACCCCGCGTCGCTCCTGTGGTGGATGAAGCGCATCATCGCGCTGCGCAAGCAGTCGGTGGCGCTGCGGCACGGCGCGTTCGAGCTCTTGCACGCGCCGAACCCGAAGGTGCTCGCCTTTTTGCGCGAGTACCAGGAAGAGCGCGTGCTCGTCGTGGCGAACCTCTCGCGCTTCCACCAATGGGTGGAGATCGATCTCGGACGCTTCGAGGGGCTCGTGCCCGTGGAGATGTGGGGGCTCGTCAAATTCCCCGCGATCGGCAATCAGCCGTACCGCTTGTCGCTCGCGCCGCACGGGTTCATCTGGTTCCGTCTCGAGCGGCCGCGCGTTACGGTTGGCAGCATGCGTCCGGTGGGCACCGTCGAGGTGCACGAGTCGTGGCTCGAGCTCCTTTCGCCGGAGCGCAGGAAGGAGCTCGCCGCGGTGCTCGAGCGGTACGTGTCGGAGCGTCGCTGGTTCCGCAGCAAGACGCGAACGCGCAAGCGCGGCTCGATCCGCGACGTGATCCAGCTGCGTCGGGGAGAACGCACGCACGCGATCGTGTTCTTCGAGCTCGAGTACACCGAGGGCGATCCGGAGACGTACCTCGTTCCGCTCACGTTCCACCCCGAGCCCGAGGCGGCGGAGATCGCCGTCCACCATCAGCACGCGCTGGTGGCCCACCTCTCGGGCGGGGCGGCGGGCGCGCTGTTCGACGGAGTCGCCTCCGGGGGAACCTTGCCGTCGCTGCTCGACGTGGTGCGCAGCCGCACGCCGATCCGCGGAGAGCAGGGCAGCCTCGTGGGCTCCCAGCACCGCCTGCTCAAAGAGGTGACTGCGGGCAGCGAGCTGACCCCACGGCTCGGCGAGATGGAGCAGACGAACACCGTCGTGAACCTCGACGACCGCGTGCTCTTCAAGCTCTTCCGTCTGGTGGAGGAGGGCGTCAACTCCGAGCTCGAGATCGGGCAAGCGCTCACCGAGACGCGGTACGAAGTGCGGGTCGCGCGCACGCTCGGCTCGATCACCTACCGGGCGAACGACGGCGAGACGTCGGTGCTCGCGCTCCTTCAGGAGTTCGTGCCGAACCAGGGCACCGCCTGGGAGATGACGCTGACGCGGCTCACGCGCTTCGCCGAAGACGTGCTCGCGCGGCCGCCGGCCGACCCGCCCCGACTCCACGGCACCGGGCTCGTCGCGAAGAGTCGGCAGCCGGCGAGCCCGGAGATGCACGAGCTCGCGGGCGGCTATCTGGCGGACGTTCGGCAGCTCGGGCGCCGCACGGCGGAGCTGCACCACGCGCTCGCCAACGTTCAGGACCCGGCCTTCGCGCCCGAGCCGTTCTCGGCGATGCACGCGCAGTCGATTTTCCAGTGGTCGCACGTGCTGCTCGCGCGCACGTTCGAGCTGCTCGCGACCAAGCGCGCCGAGCTCACGGCGCAGGCGCGGGCCTACGCCGATCAGCTCCTGCCGCAGGAGCGCACGATCGACATGCGGCTGCGCCGAGTCACGCGTCGGCGTATTCCCGTGCAGCGTATCCGCTGCCACGGCGATCTGCATCTCGGGCAGGTGCTCTACACGGGGCAGGATTTCGTGATCATCGATCTCGAGGGAGAGCCCGGGCGGTCCATCAGTCAGCGTCGGTACAAGCGCGGCCCGCTGCGCGACGTGATGGGGATGATTCGTTCGTTCGGATACGCGACGGAGAACGTGCTCCGCTCGGGGCGGTTCCGCGACACGGACGTCGAGCGCCTGCGCCCGTGGATGGACGCGTGGCGCGAGCACGTCACCGCGGCCTACCTCGGGGCGTACCTCGAGGCGGCGGGCAATGCCGCCTTCGTCCCCCAGAACGACGCGGATACGGAGCTCTTGCTCGACTTCTACGAGCTCGAGAAGGTGATCTACGAGATCAACTACGAGCTCAACAATCGCCCCGCGTGGGTCGAGATCCCCCTCGCCGGTCTCCTTGCGGCGTTGGAGCATCCTCCTGCCGGCTGATCCCTGCCGGCTACCGCGTCGGTTCGAGTCGCGCTCTGGAACCTCCCTTGCATCGGCACGAAGCGGCCGGAAAGCGGTGCACGCTTTTCGGTCACTTCGGCCGAGAACGGCGGAAAGGGAATCCACGATGCCGACGAGCAAACGGAAGGGGAGTCAACGAATGGCGCGTGCGAGCTCGGGCAGCTCGGACCTCGCACAGCGCGAGTACCGCGACGCCCAAGGGCGCATCCATCACCACACCAAGAAGTACATGGAGCAGCACGGGCAACCGAGCCAAAGCGCGAGCGGCCGCCGCGGGAGCTCCGGCTGGCGACGGGAGGGCTAGCCATGGGCAGCCCAATCACCAACGCCTCCGGAGTGAACCTCAACCGAGCGAGCGAAGAAGAGCTCGCCAGAATCGGCGGGTTGGGCGAAGAGCGCGCGAAACGGATGATCAGGACAAGGCCGGTTTTGCACTAGAAGAACCCCAAGACGATTGAGGGGTTCACGGAGAG
>QGUH01001014.1 GCA_003242355.1 Pseudomonadota bacterium | reverse complement strand
CGCGCTTGCAGGCCGGGCTCGATTAGCCGCGGGTCGGGTACCACCACCTCTGCTTCTGGATCTTGCTCGAACAGCGCCCAGGGCACGCGCGTCGTCTTGCCGGCACCGGGTGGCGCTTCGAGCACGACCGACGGCGCCGCCGCGAGCGAGGCAACCAGCTCGGGGAGCACGGCGTCGATGGGCAGCGGCGAGAGCGGGCGCATACGCCGAAGGGGTGTACTAGGATGGTCGTTCACTGATCGACGAAAGGGTGCTCGCCCACGAGCGGCGCGGGCGCCCGGTCAGAAACACCTCGAGACGACGATGCGCGCGGCGCTGTTCGACATGGACCGGACCCTGCTCGCCACGGATACGGCGTCGCTCTATACCCGGTATCGCCGCGATCGGGGAGAAGTGGGCGCCCTGGAGGTGGTCCGGGTCGGCTACTGGCTCCTGCAATATACCCTCGGCATCATCGACGCGGAGCGCGTGGCGCGGCGCGCGCTCCGCGACTTCGCGGGCAAGAGCGAGTCCACGCTGATCGAGACGACGGAGGAGTGGTTCGAAACCTACGTGCAGAAGCACGTCCGCGACGCGGCCCGTCGCGCCGTCGAGCGGCACCGCGCCTCGGGAGACGTCCTCGCCATCGTCACGGGCGCGACGCCGTATGCCGCGCGGCCGTTGGCGCGCGTGCTCGGTATCGAGCACGTCGTCGCGAGCGAGCTCGAGGTCGACGCTCGGGGGTGCCTCACCGGGCGCCCCCTCGATCCCATCTGTTACGGACAGGGCAAGGTGACGCGGGCGGAACGGCTGGCGGAGCGCCTCGGATTCCGGCTCGAGGAGGCGGTCTTCTACAGCGACAGTATCACCGATCTGCCGCTGCTCGAGCGCGTGGGAACCCCCGTGGCCGTGTGCCCGGACCGGCGGCTCGCGCGCGTCGCCGCGAGCCGCGGTTGGCGGATCGAGCGCTGGTGAAGCGCGGCGGCGCCGCGCCCGCGCTCATTCCGGAATCGGCGGCACGTAGACGCCGCAGGGGAAGTCGATCGCGATCTGCGTCGCGCCCTTCTGTACCGCCTCGCAGGCAGCGCCGACCAGCTCGATCTCGGTCGGCGAGAGCACGCGCCAGCCGTCGGGATCGTCGTAGGCGAGCTCCTGGCCGTCGAGCACCACGGTGCCTTCGGAGGCGCGGTCGAGCTCGATCATGCCTTCGAGCATGAAGCGGCACGAGCGAACTCCGAGGATGATCGACTGCAGCGCCTCGGCGAGCTGTTGCGCGTCGTTCGCGGGATAGAAGCGGTTCGTGGGATCGTCCGCGGGATAGCCTTGCCCGATGTTCGCCAGCTGTCGCAGATGGTCTTCGGTGGCGTCCGAGCCCACGCTGATCACGAACGTCGTGATGCCGGCTTCCCAGGCCGCTCGAACGGCGTTCACCGAGCGCTCTTTGCCATCTTGGTTGATCGAGGCGCACATGTTCGGGTCGCCGTCGGTCGCGAGCACGATGTACTTGCCACCGGGGAACTGCATCGGGTCGAGCGCGGCGACCTTCGGCCAAATGACGTCGAGCGATTCACCCGTGGGCGTGCCGCCCTCCTCGTCGTCCGGCAAGTAGACCTGCGAGATCGCATCGAGGTTGTTCAGGGCGATCGGAACCTCGATGAGGTCCGGGCAGGTCATCCCGTCGCTGCCTCCGCCGCCGCTGCCCGAAGCCCCGGCCATCCCGCCCCCGCCGCTTCCGCCTGGCGGGATCGGGGCCGCTCCAGAGCCCGCGCCTCCTGCGCCCGCCGTTCCAGCGGCACCCATGCCGCCGCCCGGCGCGAAGCCGCCACCGGGACCCATGCCGCCGCCCGGCCCGAAGCCGCCGCCGGGACCACCGAACGAGAACGGCGACGTATACAGCGTGAGGCCGAAACGCACCTCGTTCTGCAACTGGTCGATGAGGCCCGTGCCCTGCGCGATGAGCGCGTCCCGCACCACGTTCCAGCGCGAACCCGAAGCGCCGAACGCCGATTCCATGCTCTTGCTGCGATCGACGACGACCATGACGTTCGGGATTTCCTTCTCGAACGTCACGTTCGCCTTGGCGCACGTCTCGCTTCCGCCGGTTCCTCCGCCACCGCCACCGGTGCCACCGGTGCCGATGTCCCCGAGCGGCGGCATGGAGGTCGCTGCAGGCGGGGGCGGCACGGTGTCCTCCGGTGGTTTTTGCACGCACCGGCCTTGCGCCGTGCACACCATTCCTTCGCCGCAGTCGGCACC
>QGUH01001013.1 GCA_003242355.1 Pseudomonadota bacterium | reverse complement strand
AGGGGCGAAGGGGTCCCAAACGCCGGGGGGGGGGGGGGGGATTCGGAAGCCCGTGCCCGCGCCGGGAACGGCGTCGGGGCCGCGCAACGGGCCGCCTCGGGCACGGCGGCGTGCTCGCGAGGACCTGGTGAGCGAGCTGTTCGAGCGGTTGCACGAGCTGCGCTTCGCGACGGACCTGGTGAGCGGCGCGGATTTCGTGCTCGACGTGCTGGCCGAGGTCATTCCGTCGGAGCTCGGCATGGTGCAGGTCTTCGACATCAACTCGCGCTCGTTCGTCGTCATCCGCGTGCGTGGCGGCAACTTGGGGCAAGCGCTTCTCCATCGAACGCCGGACACCGATCCCTTCGTCGCGGAAGTGATGCGACGGCCCGCGCCGATTGCCTTCCGCGCCGAGGAAGTCCCGCGCGCCGTTTCCGGCCGCTGGGAGCACGCGGGCACGCCGCTCGGCTGGGTGCTGAGTGGGGGCGTCCGCCAAGGCGGCCGGTATCTCGGAATGATCGAGCTCGCGAATCCGGCAGGTGGAACCCCGTTCGAAGACACGGAGATCAACGCCTTCGATTACGCGTGCGCCCAGTTCGCGGATCTCGTCGCCACGCGTCCGGTGGTGCTCGATCGCGAAATCATCCTCGCGCGGTAGCGCAGGCTCGCGTCGCGGTAAGCTCCCCCCATGGCCGATCGGCCTCGGCGCGAGCGCCTGCTCACCTTCCTCCTTCTGCCGGCGATCATCGTCGGGGTGTTCGTGCTCGCGGGGGTCATGTTTCGCTCGAGCTTTCAGCTCGAGAAGCTGCGCGAGCAGTCGGTGATCGAAGCCACGCTCCTGCTCGCCAACGAGAAGGCCGATCGCCTCGACAAGCGCATCATCGAACAGGACAACGCCGTCCGCTCGGTGCTCGACCCGACCGACCGCGAGGCGTTCGGCGCCAAGTGGTTGGAGATCGCGGCCATTCAAACGCCGACGGTGCGCGCGGTGCTGCTCGTCGACCTGAGCTCCCCGGCGCGCGAGGTGTTGGCCGTGGCCTCGCGCGCTCCCGGCATCGAGAACGAGCGCTTTCGCCGGTTGCTCGTGCACTCCATGCTGGACGACATGAAGCTCGGGGGCTCGCCTCCCGGGGAGCTCCGGCACCTGCACAAGTCTTACCGGGGGCACAGCTACCTGCTCAGCCACTGGGAGCTCGACCACGAGGAGCGGCGCCTGTTGGTCGTGGTGTGGCACGACGTGCCGCGCATCGTGCACGACCTGTTTCCGCAGCTCTATGCCGACGGACAGGACGCGCAGCAGAGCCGGGTGAACGTCGTCGATGGAGAGGGGCGGATCGTGTTCGGGCCGCCCCTGAGTCGCGGCGGTCTCACGCTCGGACGCCAATTCGAGACCACGCTCTACAAATGGACGCTCAACGTGACGATGACCTCGGCCGAGGAGCTCGCGGCCGCGGTGGCCCGCAGGCGCGTGCTCGAGATGGTGCTCGTCGCGCTCTCCGGCATCGTGGTGATTGCGGGCATCATCGTGATCGTCGTCGCCGCGGAGCGTGAGCGAAAGCTCTCCAACTTGAAGAGCGACTTCATCGCGAACGTGTCGCACGAGCTCAAGACGCCGCTGTCGCTCGTGCGGATGTTCGGCGAGCTCTTGGAGTCGGGGCGCGCGGATTCACCGGAAAAGCGCCGCCAGTACTTGCAGATCATCGTCTCCGAGAGCGAGCGGCTCGCGGCGTTGATCGAGAACGTGCTCGATTTCGCGAAGGTGGAGCGCGGCAAGGCGGCCTACGAGTTCTCGGAGTGCAGTCTGCCCGACGTGGTGGGGCGCGCCGTCGAAGCCTGCCGCGTCCGCGCCGAGCGCGAGGGGATCGCGCTCGAGCTCGAGGTGCGAGGCGACATCCCGAACGCGCTGCTCGACGAGCGGGCGATCGAGATCGCGGTGATCAATCTCGTCGACAACGCTCTCAAATACGCCCCCGATGGCAAGCGCGTCGTCGTCTCCGTCGCGCGCACGGCGCGTCAGCTCGAGGTGCGGGTCGTCGACCAGGGCCCCGGGATCCCGAACGAGGACAAGAAGCGCATTTTCGAACGCTTCTTCCGCGGCAAGAGCGCGATGCAAAAGCGGGTGCGCGGCAGCGGCATCGGGCTCGCGCTCGTCAAACACATCGCGGAAGCGCACGGGGGCAGCGCTTGGGTGGAGGATGCCTCGCCGAGCGGCAGCTCGTTCGCGTTCACGGTGAGCCTCGCGCGCGCGGCGCCTCCG
>QGUH01001012.1 GCA_003242355.1 Pseudomonadota bacterium | reverse complement strand
CCCGGCGAGCACGTGGCACTCGTAGCCTTCCACGTCGATCTTGATGCAGTGGATCGGGCGCGACGGGTCGAGCAGGGCATCGCCACGGACCACGCGGACGGGCAGGCGCGCCGTCACGTTGTGCTCGCGCGGGTCGAGGTGGGCGAAGGTGCCGGCGCCGGTGTGTCCGTCCACGACGTTGAGCTCGAGCAACCCCGATCGGTCTCCGAGGCCAACGGCATGGACGTGGGCCCAGGTGACGCCATTTTCGACGAGGGAGCGCCGAATGCGCGCGGCGCAGAGCGGATTGGGCTCGATGGCGTCCACGCGACCCGTGGGTCCGACGAGCCGCGCCGCGAGCAGCGTGATCATGCCGATGTTCGCGCCCACGTCGACGAAGCGATCACCCGGCTTCAAATAGGCGAGCAGGAGCAGTTGCGTGGGAAGGTCGTAATAGCGCCCCAAGAAGTACGTGTAGCGCTCCGACCAGTTGGACAAATCCACCTCCATTTCGTAGCCGTGGAGCTTGCCGCGCACTCGGCAAATCGGCGCCCGGCTCCAGTGCGCGCCATCGGTTCCTCGCACGAGCGAGGATCGATACACCTTGCCCCACGCTGGTAGCTCCCGTCGGATGTACGACAGCGCGAGGCGCGCACCGACGGGCAGCATCGGCGCGAGCGAATCCCGATCTCGCATGGATTCCCTCTCGGGCTCTGGACGCCGCACGCGCGCGGCCGTCCGGAATCGTCGGGTTAGCACGGCGATCGTGGGCTCCGTATGGGATTGCTCATGCGCGCGCACGAACGGGCGCGCGCGTGGGTGTCCGTGACACGAGCGACAATTCGGAGGTTGCGCGATCGAGCTCACCCCGAGGCGTGGTGCGCGCGTGTCTCCACCTATTTCCCGAGCTTTTCGAGCGCAGCGACCAAGCGCGTTCGATAGCGAGCGCACGCTCGATCCCAGCGGGCGCGCTCGTGCTCATCGGCCGAGCCCTGTGCGAACCGCGCGTAGCCCAACCGAAACGCGCAGTAAGCCGCGGTGTAGGCCGTGAGCCGTGGGCTCGCGTCGTCGCCCGTGAGGCGCCGATAACGGCGGAGGAGCAGCGCCGTGTGCGGTTCGTCGAGATCCCATTCCACGACGGCTCCCGCGATGTCCCACGCCACGTCGGTCGGTCCTGGGTAGAAGTGATCGTCCGCGTGCTCGGCCCCATCCGTCTTCACGAGGCGCGATCCCGAAACGATCCATTCGTGCGCTTGCATGCGCCCGTCGGGTTCGACGGGGGAGACGAGCGGCAAGCTCGGAACGGGCGGGTCGCCGCCGAGCGCCTCCGTGGAATTCACGCGGGTCATGGTTTCGAGCGCCTCGGGAGACGCTTCGCGCGTCGGGAACGCCTCGCGGCGAAAGGCGAGGTAGCGTGGGAGGGTTTCGACGAGGAGCGAGCGGTCTCGCCGGGCGCACGCAGCTCTTCCCGCTATCCACGCGTGCGCCAGGAACCCAGGGCCATCCACGCGCACCTTCGGTGCGAAACCCGCCGCGGCGAGGGCTTCGGCGCGAGCGCGAACGGGGCCATCGTACGGTGGGTATCCGGAGAATTTGAGGAGCTCGGCGCGCGCGCGCACGAACGCCTTGATGCGCTCCTGTTCTGCCCACGTCGGGGGCCAGTCGCGCGAATCGGGGAAGACCCACGCGCGCCAGCGCCCTCCCGAGAAGTCTTCCGCGCCGGCTCTTGGCGCGAACGGTGCCGGAGCCAACGATCGAAAACGCACCCAGCGCCGCGCGGCATCCCGCGCCAGGAGGCGCTCTGGCTCGACGCGGTGGCTCGTGAGGAAACGAACGCGCTCCGGCGAAACACCGTGACGCTCGAGCGCCTCGCCCACGGCGAGGAACGTGGAGCCACTCATCCCGGGCCCTTCGTCGACCACGAGGAACTCGCCGTGCTCGGCGTTGCGGAGAACGCGCTCCTTCAGCGTTCCCGAAAGCGCGAGCGTGCGGTCCCAGGGATGGCCCGTCGGGCGCACCGTCGCTCGCTCCGACGGGATGCCGCGCCGGGCGAGCGCGGACCGCACCACGGCCGACAAGCTCGTGCCGATGCTGCGCACGCCGATGACGAACACACCGGCGCCGGGTGAGAGAGGAAGCGTCGCGGCGAGGGCCGCGTAGCTCGCCGGGTCCAGCGCGTAGAACGCGTACCCCTCGGGTCGCCGTAGCTCGACGACGGCAGGGCGAGGGAGGGCCGCGGTGAGCGCCCGGGCCCGCG
>QGUH01001011.1 GCA_003242355.1 Pseudomonadota bacterium | reverse complement strand
TGACGCGCGGTGACCGCGTGCTCGTGACCCTGCCGCTCGGCTGGACGGAGTGGCTCGTAACGGGAGCGTTGAGCTCCCCCGTGCGCCCGGTTCCGGAAGACGACCCGGTCGATACCTCGCCGGGAGCGTCGAGCCCCCCCATGGAACCGGTTTCGGAAGACGACGCAGCCTCGCCGACGGCGGATTCGTCGCCCGCGCGCGAAGCGCCGTCGAACGCGCCGCCGCAGCGCGCCGCGCGCTGGGCCCAGCAGCTCCGCCTCGAACCCGGCGAGGCGTTGCAAATCGTGAGTCACGACGGCCGCCCGCTCCTGACGCTGAGGCAAGGATCGGAAGGGCCGGTGCTGGAGTTGGCCGGCGATTGCGTCGAGCTCGCGGCGCGACGGGTCCTGCGCTTGAGCGGAGACACGGTGGAGATCCGCGGCGGCGCCGGCGGTGTGGACCTGCGCACCGAGGGAGACGCGGTGTTTCGCGCCTACACGATTCGATTGAACTGAGCCGCGCTCTCGGTCTGCACCGACCACCGTCACGACCTTCGGGCGAACGATCCATGTTCCGAGCGATCGAGACGCTGCAGCGCTCGCTCCGCGAGTTCATCGAGCAACCCGACTATCCGACGCTGATCCTCGGCGGAACGGACGCCGCGCTCATGCTGCCGACGCGGATGTTGTCGTCGTTCGATGCGCAGGACGACGCGAACTACTATCTCTGTTTCCCGCAGCCGTGCACGGAGGCGGGCGCGTACTTCGCCGAAATGCTCGCAACGCTCGAGCAGCAGCTCGAAGCGCTGAACGCCGAGCTTTCGGCGCAGAAGGCCGAACCCTTACCCCCCTTGCCGCCCGTGGTCCACGACACGCGGCAACCCCTCGCTCGACGACTGGAGACCCTGGTGTGCCACTTCGGGGAGCACTTGCCGGAACCGTCGCTCATCGTCTGGGGTTTGTTGCCGTCGCCTTTGACCGACGTGGCCGGCTATCGGGCGCTCGTCGAGCCGCTGCTCGCGACCACGGCCGTGCAGCCGTGGATGGAGCGCCATCGGTTCGTGCTTCGGGATGCGGCGCCGCCCGTGATCGGTCCGGAGCTGCAACGCGCGAAGAACGACCGCGTGCTCGTCATCGACGTCGCGCTCGACAATCGGCAGGTGCTGAGCGGTCTCGTGCAGGCGGCGAGCGATCCGTCGGCCCCGAAAGACGAGCGCGTGCTCGCGCTCGTCCAGCTCGGTGCGGTCGACCAAGCGTTTCGACGATATCCCGAGGCCTTCGAGAAGTACGGAGTCGCGTTCAACTACTACGCGGAAACGGGAAACAAACCCATGCAAGCCGTGTGTCTCACGAACGCCGGCCATGCCCTGGCGCAGGCGGGGCAGTGGGAGCGAGCGCTGACGCTGTATCGGCAGTCGCTCGCCATTTCGGTCGAAATCCAGAGTTTGCCGACCATGCAGGCGGGAACGTATGGCGCCGGCTCGTGCTGCCTGGAGCTCCGGCGTTGGGCGGAGGCGGAAGGCTACCTGCATTATGCGAACGAGCTCGCCGGCAAGCTCTACGACCCGTACGCCAAGTGCGAAGCGATGGAGAAGCTCGGGCTCGCCCGGCTCGCGCAAGGCAAGGTCGACGCCTGCATGGATATCTGGGTGAAGGGAAAGGAGCTGGCCAAGCAGTTCGGCCATGACCAGGGGGCCCGCTCCATCCTCGACCGGATGATCGCGTTGTGCCGCGCGGCTCGGCTCGACGCGCGCGCCGACGCGCTCGAGCGCGAACGGCAGGCGCTCGGGCCCTCACCGTTCGAGGTCGCTCCGTCGAGCACGCCGGCGGGGGCGGCAGCGCGGGTGGCACGATGAACCTGACGACCGTGCAGCAAATGCGGCCGCGCGTGGCGGTGCAGCCTCCGCCACCGCCGGAGCCGCTCGTCGACGTCTCGACCGAGAGCCCGACGGTCCGCGTGGTGGCGGACGTGATCAACACGACGGCGGCGCCCTTTCAGACGGCTCCCGATCCGAACAAGGGAACGCTGGGTGCGATCGAGCATGGCATGGGTGCGGCGCTCGGCGTCGTCGGCGCGCCGTTCGCGCTTTTGGACGCGGGGTTCGCGATGGCGACGGCACCGCTTGCGGCGCTCGCGCCCGGCTTGCCTGCGGCGACGCTGGCGGTTCCCCATCTCAGCTCGCCGCATGCGCACCTGCACCCGCCGAGCCTCCTTCCGCCGAGCCCGCCGATCACGCTGCCGGGCATGGGCGTCGTGGG
>QGUH01001010.1 GCA_003242355.1 Pseudomonadota bacterium | reverse complement strand
CGTCTTCGCTTTCGTCGCGCTCGCACGGGGCGAGCGGATCGAACCGACCCCGCACCCAGCGCACGACCGGCACGGCGACCAAGATCGCGACGCGCGGAGGCGGTCCTTCCGGCAACAGGTCGGCGATGGCCACGCGCACCTCGCGACCGAGCGTCACGTCTTCCCCGCTCGCGGCGATACCGAGCCCGGGCGCGATGCGCAGGAAGCCGAGCCCCGTCTCGCCGCTCGCGGGCGGCTCGAACACGCACTCGAGGCCGAGCACGACGCCCGGCGACAGGGTTTGACCGAGCAGCGCGAGGTTGCCGGCGCGCGCTTCCTGCTCGCGCTCGAGCGTGTCCGCGTCGAGCGCTCGCCCGGTGAACAGGCGCGTTCGTCGACGCCACCCCGCGTCGACGAACGGGTAGGTGGGGCGCGGGACGACGGCCAGCACCGATTCGCCCGCGACGGGTGAGGGGATGGGACGAAACGTCATGTCGCGCCTCCTTCAGCCAAGAGCTCGGCGATCGCGCGCGCGATGCCTCCGTCGAGGTCGAAATAGGGAAACGCGGGCGACGGGTTCACCTCGAAGCAGCACCATTTCCCTTCGTCCGTGTGTCGCAGGTCTATGCCGGCGACCGGCAAGGAGAGCTCGTGCGCGGCGCGCACGCAAAGCTCGGCGATCGCGTCCGGCAGCGTGGTGATGCTGCGCTCGACGGCATGCTCGCCCGGATAGCGATAGTCCGTCGCGCGCGACTCGATGCGTACCGGGAAGACCCGCTCGCCCACCACGTGCACGCGCACGTCCGTTCCGGGGACGTACGCCTGAAACTGCGTCGGGCACCCGGCGACGTCGGCCAAGCGCTCGAGGTGTTCGGGCGTCACGCGTGCCACCACGCTCCGCACGTCCGAGACCGACTTGTAGATGGCATTCGGGTGCGCCTCGAGGAACCCGCGCGCCGCTTCTGGGTCCGTCGTCACCAGCGTCTCGGGCACCTCGAAGCCGAGCTTTTTCAGCAGCCCGGCTTGATAGGGCTTGCTGCTGTTCGAGCCCATGGCGGCGAGGCGGTTCACCACGCGCGCCGGCGTCACCTCGGTCCACGCTCGGAACGCCTGGTGCAGCTCGACAGCGTGTCGAAACGCGGCGCTGCCGCGACCACGACGCGCGATCGTGGGAATGGCGGTCGGGTCGTACGGGCGCGCGTACACCGCGGAGACCCGCGAAAGATCGATGGAGCGACTCGGACCCACGATGCGGCCGGTCACGTCCTTGCCGACCGTGAGCTCGAGCGACAGCTCGAGCGAAGCGCGCTGATCGAGCACGAAGGCCTCGCGCCCCATCGCGGCGAGCGCCGCGCGCACGGCGGCGAGCGGTCGTTCCTCGGCGATTCCCCAGAGCAGGATCATGACCGCCGCCCTTTGCCTTGGAGCGCCTCGAGCACCGCCGTCGCGACCTCCGCGTCGGACAAGTCGACGAACGGATCCGCGCCGACGAATTCGGGCGATGGGGTCCTGGCCGCGAACGCGACCCGCAACAGCGCGCACCCGGCGGCGTCGGCGAGCGCGCGGGCCGCGTCGTGGAACGCCTGCGGCGCATCGCCGAGCACGCGTTTGCCGACGACTTGGAGGATTCGGCGCGAAGGCGCCGCCGGCCTCGCGAGCACGGCGCCGCCGGCGTAGGTGCGGCGCACGATGGGCTGCACGGCGAGGCCGAGCTCGGCGGCACACCGGGTCCACCGCTCCGGGGACCAGCCCGGCCCGTTGAGGCTCCCCGGCGTGGCGCGGTTCAAGACGGGGCAGCTCAATCGGTCGAGCAGCGCGAGCAAGAACGCTTGCATTTCGGCGGCGCCGTACTCGCGATCCTCGGCGCGCAAGAACGGCAGCTCGTGGTGCGTCACCCACGCGAGCCGCGTGAGCACGCCGCGGATTCGCCGGGCGGGAACGCGTTTGCCCTCGACGACCAGGGTCGGCTCCTCCGCGAGCGACAGCCGCCAGCCCGGCCGCGCCAGATCGTGGCACGTGAGCACTTTGACGTCGGCGCCCGCCTTGCGGAGGTGCTCGACGCCCGGCGTGACGTGTGGGTCGAACAGGGACGAGAACACGAGGAACATCAGGACTCCCTCGTCTTGGTCACGATGCGCGTGTCGAGATCCGGGCGCTCCTCCGGGCGAATGAACGTGCGGGTGGGGGGGGGGAGGGGCGTGGGGTTCACGAGGACGCGGGGGGATTGGCCCAACGGAGCGGGGAAAATCGGGGGGGGG
>QGUH01000108.1 GCA_003242355.1 Pseudomonadota bacterium | reverse complement strand
GCATCGTCAAGAAGCTCACCGGAGGCGTGCGCCAACTGCTGCGCGCGAACGGGGCGCACATCATCGAAGGGCGCGGGACGCTGATCGGCCCGCGCACGATCGAGGTCACGGCCAAGGACGGCTCCAAGCAGCGGGTCACTGCCCAAAAGGCGATCGTCATCGCCACCGGCTCGGCCACCATTCAGGTGCCCGGGTTCGAGTTCGACGGCAAACACATCATCGGCGCTCGCGACGCCGTGAGCCTGCGCCGCATTCCGAAGCGCCTGCTCGTCATCGGGGGCGGCGTGATCGGCCTGGAGCTCGGCATGGTGTACCAGAGCTTCGGCGCGGATCTGACGGTGGTGGAGCTCACGCCGTCGCTCCTTCCCGGCATCGATCCGGATTGCGTCCGCATCGTCGAGCGCACGATCACCAAGCGCGGCGGCAAGGTTCTGAAGAGCACCCGCGCCGAGAGCCAGGTCACGACCCCGAACGGCGAGGTCATCGTCACCGTCGCAGGCCCCGAGGGCACGCAAAAGATCGAATGCGACACGGTGCTCGTCGCCGTCGGCATGAAGCCGCGGTCGCGAGGCATCGGGCTCGAGGAGGCCGGCGTTCAGATCGATCCGCGCGGCTTCGTGGTCACCGACGAGCGGTGCCAGACGAACGTGCCCGGCATTTACGCCATCGGCGACGTGAGTGGCCCGCCCATGCTCGCCCACAAGGCTTCGAAGGAAGGCGAGGTGTGCGCCGAGGTCATCGCGGGACACGCCGCGGCCAAGGATTGGGTGACCGTTCCCGGCATCGTCTTCACGGATCCCGAGATCGCGACCGCCGGCCTCACGGAGGCGCAGGCCAAGGAACAGGGAATGGAGGTCAAGGTCGGCCGCTTCCCGTTCTCGGTGCTCGGGCGCGCGATGAGCATCGGCGAGGCCGAGGGCTTCGTGAAGGTGGTGACCGAGATCAAGAGCGGCCGCGTCGTCGGCATCCACATCGTCGGACCGTCCGCGAGCGATCTCATCAGCGAGGCCGTGCTCGCGCTCGAGACCGTCGCGACTGCCGAGGACATCGCGCTGTCGATCCACCCGCACCCGACCCTCGGCGAGGCCATGATGGAGGCGGCGGCGCATTCCATCGGGCAAGCCATTCACATCCAGAACCGCTGACGGCCTCGCGGCGGCAAAGCCGTCGAGCGGGAGCGCACCGGATACGGCACCAACCAACGAAGGGCTCGGGAGCGCGACGAAAGATCGCGCCCCGAGCCCTTCCCGATTTTCGAACCCCGTGCGAGCGCGCCCGAACCGCGGGCGCAGGCGAGAAGGGGATTCCAGAGAGGGTGCGGCGCAGGGCGCTCGATCGCGCTCGCGCATCGCACGCCCGTCGCTCGCCGGCCGTCGCAAAGCGGAGAGAGACGAGGGAGAGGGGGACGGGGCGAGCCGGGCGGGGGATACGCGGAGAAGAGGGACGGCGCGGGCCCGCTGGGTGGTCCCCTCCAGCCGGGCGTGGCACATTCTCGGGTGCCATGGGGATCTTCGATCGCATGGGCCGCGTCATCTCGAGCAACTTCAATGCACTGCTCGATCGCGTCGACGACCCGGGTCGCTCCATCGCGAACATCATCGACGAGATGCAGAAGGAGCTGCGCGCGGCGCGTCGCGAGGTGGTGCGCGCCGTCGCCGCCGAGAAGCAGCTTCGCGGCAAGATCGAGGAGCTCGACGCCGAGGCCCGGCGATGGGAGAGCCGCGCGGAGCTCGCCCTCTCGCGAGGCGACGAGGCGCTCGCGCGCGAGGCGCTCGCCCAGAAGAAGCGGGTCGTCGCGGAGCGCGATCGCGCCGAAGCATTGCGCGCCGAGCAGCGCGGCGCTGCGCTTGAGATGAAGGCCGAGCTCGAGCGCATGGAGCGCAAGATCCAAGAAATCTC
Organism: Pseudomonadota bacterium; assembly: GCA_003242355.1. Taxonomy (GTDB): domain Bacteria; phylum Myxococcota_A; class Polyangia; order Polyangiales; family Polyangiaceae; genus PMG-095. The sequence goes on along the minus strand of QGUH01000108.1, from coordinate 6,566 downwards.
CGCACGCAAGGCCACGCTCGCCGCGGAGATCGGCAAGGCACGCGCAGGGGGAGGCCCGGAAGGGCTCGGCGCTCGGGGCGGCACGTCGCCGTTCGACGAGCTGCGGCGGCTCGAGGATCAGATCGAGGGGGTCGAGGCGTCGGTAGCCGCGCAGCGCGAGCTCGATGGGGTGCTCGGCGTGCGCACGCCCTCGGGGCTCACCGCGGCAGAGCTCGAAGCGAAGTTCCGGGCGCTCGAAGGTGGTGCCGCGCCGGGCGCGCCCGATCCCGAGGTCGAAGCGGAGCTCGACGCGCTCAAGCGCAAGGTGCGCGTCAAGGAGTAGCCGGGTTCTCTGCCTCCCAGACTTCGCGCAGGATCTCGGCCACTGCCTCGTAGAGCGCTTCGGGGATCTCGTCGCCGACCTCGAGCTCGTTGAGCGCGCGGGCCACGGGCACGTCGCGGACCACGGGAACGCCGTAGGCGCGCGCCGCATCGACGATGCGCCGGGCGATCTCGCCCTGGCCGAGCGCCAGCACTTTGGGCGCGGCATCGATCGCTTCGTCGTAGCCGAGCGCGACCGCGAGGTGCGTCGGATTGACGATCACGACGCGCGCTTTCTCCACGGCTCGGAGTTGCGCGCTGAGCAGAACTTCCTGGTGCGCCCGCCGGCGTGCCGCCTTGATTTCTGGATCGCCCTGGTCTTCCCGCAGGTCGCGGCGCACTTCGTCGCGGGACATGCGGAGGCGGCGCCGGTGAGCGTGTCGGACCACCGCCCAATCGACGATGCCGAGAGCGAGGCCGATGAGCGCCGCGTTGCGCGCGAGGCGCGCTGCAGTGTCCCCCGCGAGAGCGAGCGCGGAACGGAGTTGCCCTGGCGTGCCCGCGAGCGCGGGGAGCACGTCCCGCAGCACGGAGTACGCGAAGAGGCCGATGGCCGTCGCGGCGACGAGCGCGCGCGCAATGGAGAACAGGCGCTCGACCGAAAAGAGATTGCGGAGCCCGGAAATCGGGTCGAGGCGGGAGAGATCCGGCGCGATGCGGCTCGGGGCGAACAAGCCACCGCTCTGTATGAAGGAGAGCGCGCCCGAGGCGAAGGCCGCCGTGACGATCAGCGGCAGGCTGAGCGCGAGAACGATGGCAGCGAGCTCAGCGGGAGACAGGACCCGACCGTCGGCGGCGCTCGAGAGCCCCCGAGCGCTCGCCTCGAAAACGCCGCGAACGACCGCTTCGCCGACGGCGAGCGCGGCCAAGAGGCCAACGGCTTGCGAGAACGCCCCGGAGACGGGGACGTTTCCCCGTTCGCGGGCGCGCCGGAGCTGCCGTGGCGTGGGTTCCTCGGTCTTCTCGGTCGACATGGCTCACGCGGGCTCGAGTGCTCGCTCATCGGCCGAGGAGCGTCGCGAGTTGCCGATTTCTGCATCGAGAGCGAGGCGTGCCCAGAGCAGGTCGTGGTCCGAGCCGCGGGCCGTTACTTGGCCCCGGGCGAGCGCGGGCAGGTTGGTGCACACGACGTCGTACCGGCGCGGCAAATCGATGCCGAGTCGGCCCGCGAGCACGCACGCGCGGTGGGTGAGCAGTGGCTCCTCCTGGCGGGCGAAGTAGTGCGTCGGCGTCGTCCCGGGGTCGTGCGCTCCGTGCGCGGAGAACGGCGCGAGCACGCGGCGGAGCGCGTCGAGCTGCCCGCGCAGAGCGAAAGCATTCGTATCGCCGCACGCCACGAAGCGCCGTGCGAGGCCGCATGCGCCGAGGGCGTCCGCGATGGCCTGGATCTGGCGTTGCCGATGGTGATTCGAGCCCGCCGTGTCGAGGTGAAAGCAGACGGCTCCGAAGCGCGCTTCGGAGCTGCGAGCGCGAAATTCTGCCACCAGAGCGTGCTTCTGGCGCGTCTTGCCGCCGCGGATGTACACACGCTCGAACCACGAGAGCGACTCGAGCCGGGGGAGGGGAACGAGCGAAGCGGTGCGACAGGCGAGGGCGCGCGCGTCGTAGACGAGCGCGACCCCCGCCGCGGCTTTCGGCACCACTTCGTAGGCGGCTCCGAGCGCGTGCGCGACGCGCTCGGAGAGCCAGCCCTGGCGTGTCAGGGTGTCTTCTTGCAGGCAGAGCAGGTTCAGCCCGGCGCGGTCGCGAAGGTCGCGATAGAGCGGCAAGAGCGCGGCGAGCCGCTCTCCGTACATCAGGTTGTGGCTCGCCACCGTGGCCCGCTGCCGCACGCGCACGGGCCCGAGCTTATCACTCGTTCGCAACGAGCCGGAAGCGCCTGGCGAGGAGACTCCTACGATTCGCGTCGGCGGCAGGAGCGGCGTCGTGGCAAGCGGTTCGCCGAGAAGCGCGGGGAGCAGTCATGAGTGCCAATGCCGAAGCCATCGAAGCCTGGAACACCGTCTTGTTCCAGAACTGGGAGCGATTTCGGGACGTGCTCGCGGGGGCCTACGCCCACCATGGCGAGATGGCGCTTCGCCGCCATCCACCCGCCCCGGGAACGCGCGTGCTCGACATCGGCTGCGGCTATGGCGACACCACGCTGCGGATTGCGGAGCTCGTCGGCCCGAGCGGTGAGGCCGTGGGCGTGGACGCAGCGGAGAACTTCGTGGTGAGCGCGCGGCTGGCGGCCGAAGCGCGCGGTGTCGAGAACGCCCGATTTCTCGTCGCGGACGTGCAGAGCGATTCTTTGGGAGGCCCCTACGACCTCGCGTTCTCGCGGTTCGGGGTCATGTTCTTCGCATCGCCGGTCGCGGCGCTGCGCAACGTGCGGTGCTCGCTCGTGCCTGGCGGTCGGATAGCGTTCGTCGTTTGGCGGCGTCGCGAGGACAACGCCTGGCTTTACGACGCCGAGGTCCGCGTGCGCGAGATGATGCCCGAGGTCGAGGCGGAGATGGAGAAGAAGGGCGGCCCCGGGGCGTTCTCCATGGCGAGCGCCGATACCACCACGGATCAGCTCCTCGCCGCCGGCTTCTCGGAGATCACCCTCGAGCGCTGCGACGTCGATGTTTGCGTTGGCCCCACCCTGGACGCGGCGGTCGAGTTCTCGATGGCGCTCGGCCCTGCCGGCCACATGCTGCGCCTCGCCGGCGTGGAGGGGGAACGGCGGCGTCCGGAAGTCGCCCGCGCTCTGCGCGAGATGCTCGCCGCGTACGAGCGCCCGAACGGTGTGTTCGCCCCGTCCAGCACCTGGATCGTGAGCGCCCGCGCGCCGTGAGCGCTCACGAAATCCAAGCTCGTCAGAGGCCGAGAATCGGCAGGCCCTGGCCGCCGGTCATACGGAAGGCGTTGGCCGTTTGTTGGATGATGACGACCCGGCCAGCGGGGGGCGGATGGGAGCGCTCGAAACCGAAAAGGACGTCGAGCGGGCTCAGCTGGTCGATCCCGCCGAAGAACTGCATCGTGAGCAGCGCGCCCCCTTCCGTGAAGCGGTAGCCCTGGCGGCGGGAGCCGGTCGTCAGCACGTTGTTCACACCAGCGGCATCTGCCGCGGCCTCGTTCGGCTGATTGAATACGGGCACTGCATCGGCGAGCACGCGATTCATTTCCGAGAGCGTGACGGAGCCGGCGGTGCAGGGCAGGTGGCCGAGGTAGTGATGCGCGAGCTCGTGGCCGAGCACGAACGCGATCTGTTCGTCGAGGAGCTGATGCTGGCGCTGCACCTTGCGCGGATCGACCGACTGCGTGGGATCGAAGAACCCGGGTGGGGGTCGGACCACGGGGCTGTCGGGGCGCTGGTTCCGAGCGACGAAGGCGATGTACTCGTCGACCTTGCGCGAGCCGAAAATCTCGTCGATGGCGCGCGCCTGCGCGAGGTGGGCCGAGATGTCGAGCATCCCGTCGCTGATCGCCATCACGGCCTTGCCCTTCTCGGTGCATGCCGCGAACGCGTTCACCTCGCCGACCTCGGTGTCGGGAATGAGCGGGATCCCCTGGACGCGCTGCTGCTGTGCCGGCGGCAGATTCGCGACGAGCTCGCCCAGCACCGCCTGCGCGCGGCCACGGAGGAAGTTGATGTCTACGGCGTTGATGGGATCGTAGGCAACGGGCGCGGAAACCGGCGGGAGCGACGTCGGTGCCGGCGGTGGTCCCGGAACCGGCGCTGGTTGTTGGGGCGGCGCCGTGCCCGGCTGCTGTGGATAGGGATACTGCTGCGGAGAGGGATACTGGGGCGATGCACCGGGTTGCGTCGCGTAAGGAGCAGGGGTCGGGTACAGGTTCGGCGGCGGCTGGCGCGGCTTCGACGCACAAGCCGAGAGAAAGAGCACGGCCGCGCACGCGGTACCGCTCGCCCAAGAGACCAAGGCCGTTCGCATCCCGCGCAGCATACCCCGTCGCGCGGCGCACGGCGTCCTCGCTCCGTCGCCGCGCGGTGCGTCGGCTCTCGCCGGCTTTGCAGCGCACTTACTTGGGACGGCTCGTGGCGAAGGTTGGGGCGCGGGGCGGCTCGGAGTGAACGAGAACGGGCCCGAGCGGCTGCGGGGCCCGAGACGAGCTCGAGCCGCGCAGCCGTCGTGAGGGGACACGAAAGCCAGCGCTAGGGGCCGACCCACGTGCTGCTATTGCTTTCGATCCAATAGAGTCGATTGGAGGTCGTTCGACCAATCACGATGTGGGTCCCCTGATCGAAGGCCAAGCCGGCCGTCGCAGCCGGCGCGCTGTCGAAGGCGATTCCCGTGTCGGGTCTCACGGCGGCGACTGGGTTTACGCCCAGCGGGAAGCCCGACGTGTGCACGATCTCAGTTCCGCGCCGAAAGTAGACGGTTTCGCCGACGTTCGAGGATTCGTACGTGAGCCACGGCTCGCCGTCGATGGTCCCCAAGATCGGGACCACTTTCCATTTGCTCTCGGGTGATCCGATCCCGCTCGAGAAGTGGCCAATAATGCCACCGTGGACGAAGAAGTGCGTTTCGAAGAGGAGCGAGAGGGGGCCCTTGCGCGCATGGACGACGATGTGAAAGGTCATGGGGAGGCGCGTAATGGTCGGCGCCCCGACGACCTCCCAGCCCGATGGGAGCGTCGGCCCCTTGATCCGTGGGCTCCAAACGCTCTCCGGGTCCGTGTAGGGGAGTTTGCGCGTGTGCGCGTAGATGGTGCGGAGGTCATCACCCATGAACGTGAGCACCACGGCGCCGGAGCCTTCGGGGCCGTCGAGCTCATCGAAGTAGGAGCTCATCGCCGGATGCCCGCCCGTGGTGTAGACGTCATTGCTCACGGCCTGGAACGCTTGCTCGTAGACGGGGTTATCCGTCAGCCCCACCGAAGTGACGAGCGCCATCCGACCCGGGCTCGCGAAAATCTTGTTGTTGTCGGCGTCATTGCTGCGCAGCTTGCCGGCGATCACGAAACCGCCCACCCACACATCGTCGTCTATTTCGATCTTCTCCCGCATCGCACACGCCGGTTTCGAGTGCCACGTCCGGTATTGGCCATACACTGCCCAAGAAGGGCTGCGGGGCTGGCTCCCAACCGATAGCCACTGGAGGACGTGGTAGCGATTGGTCGTGTCGATCGACACGGTCAGCCAGCCTCCTGTATCCGAGGCGCACAGCGCCGGTGCCATTCGATGGCTGATGTCTTGGTTGTTGTAGGGGAGCAACCGCGACCACCCGTTCCGCCACGGGCAGTTCGGATCGTCGACGGGGTTGCCGTTGGTGTCGTAGCAGCGCAGCGCCTCGGAGATTGCGCCGACTTCGCCCTCTGCAGGCTCTCCTTCCCCGGGCGCGACCTCGACGGGTAAGCCGCACCCAACGGCTACCAGGCACACCATACCCGCCGCCGCCCGGATGGACTTCGTTGCCGCCCGACGTCCGGGACGGCCGAATCCAGTTCTCTTCGTGATGGTTCTCGTCGTGACGTGCGCAGTCATCGTGTCCTCCTCCTCCTGGCTCGACCGTGCAGATTTTGCAGGTTAGCCGGTTGTGCTTCGTGCCGCTCGCAGGCCAGCCTCGGCGCTTCGACGCCGACCCGATGTCCGAGGACGGCGCTCGATCGTCGACCGTTCGAAGGAAAGCGCGCCACGGAAAGTGGTAGCGCACGCCGAAGAATCAGCACGAATCGAGGTCGCGGGCATCCGAGGCATAGCGATTCGAGCGCTCGGACGATCGCGACCGTTCGGCAGCCCTTCGCCCAGAGTCCTCATGTGATGGCGAGTTTCGGCGACACCATTCCGTATGTCAACATGCAAGTGGATACTGGTGCACAGTGCCACGGCGAGAGCTCGATGAGGATTGGTGTCGGCGCCATCGTCGACGTGAACGGCGAACGTCGATGCTGGATTTTGGTGGAGGTGGCGAGGCGGGAACGTTGCGGTTTTGGGTTGCAGTTGCAGTTGCAGTTGCAGTTGCAGTTGCAGGTCTCGACTGTCGTCGTCGAATTGGTGCAACCAAAACGTTGAAAGTTCGTGTCGACGCTGCTTACGCGCGTTTACGTAAGTCAACTGTCGACGAACGCGTCCACCACGCTTTGACCTTGGCGGAGGTCGTGACGCTGCCCGCGATCGGCGCCGACGACGAAAAAGCTCCGAGAACGACTCAGCCTCGCTCCGGCGCCGCGCGCGGCGTCGTTTCTCGACGCGCTCACGCGAACCCCGCGCATTGGGCAAG
>QGUH01001009.1 GCA_003242355.1 Pseudomonadota bacterium | reverse complement strand
TCGCGATCACGCGTTCGTTCGGCGCTTGCACGCATCGACGGCGCGCTACGTTCCGGCGAGGCCGCGGGTGTCCACCCGCCGCGTGTTGGCGGGGCCGCCACCGCGGGTCGCGCGCATTCCGGCGAGCGCCGTGCCGCGCGAGCGGCTCCCGGAAGTGCGGCGTGCCCCCGCTGCGATCGCGCCGCAGGCGCGGCCGTCGCGACAGGACGTCGCACCGAGGTTGCCCGACCGAAGGGCCGTTCCCGACCGGCGGATCCCATCCGAGCGGCGGGTCGCGCCCGAGCGCCGGAAATTCCCCGAGCGGCGCATCGAGGTTCCGCGTGAAGTCGCGCCGCCCGCGAAACGCTTCCGCCCGACGCCGAGAGATGACAGCTTTCTCCAACGCGATCGGGTCGCTCCGATCCGACGGCCGTCGGCCGCGCCGCTGAGATCGAGTCCCGCGGTGCGCCCGAGGCGCCCCTGATCGCAACGGCGTTCGAACCACGGAGAATCGGATGAAGCGCTCGGAGCTCGCTTGGTGTGTGCTGCTCGCTCTGTTCGTGCCGGCGGCGTGCAGCGACGACGACCATGATTTCGAAGCGTGCCTGCCCGAGAACCTGCAGTGCGGCGACGGAGAGATTCGTCAGAGCGAAATCGACACGGGCACGCAGCTGGAGACCGATCCGGGCGAGGGCGTCGGGGTCCTCGTGGAGTACCTGGGCGACGGGCGCTGGCACGTCTTCACGACGTGCGACACCGAGCGCTCGGGTTACGAGTGTGCTTTCGACGTGCTCGTGACTCCCCTCGACGGTGCCCCCGTCATCGACTTGGATGAAGAGGATCTCGAGTCCTCGGACGCGCTCGAGGACTGGGGCAGCAACGGGGTCAACCTGCGCGCGTTCACGGACTTCGACACGGACGGCTTCTTCCTCGAGACGGAGCCGGGAGTGGGACTTTCCGTCGACGCCTTCCTCGACTGCGGCTGCGGGAACCCATTCGTGTTCTGGAACGGTGGCGGCGCCATCCATACGGGCGCACCCTCGAACCCGATCGAGCTCATTCCCACCGAGCCGTAGCGTTGCGTTTCACGCGGGGCGGCGCGCGCCGCCCCGCGACGGGCGCCGAGGCGGCAGCGCGTAGCGCTCGTCTGACGAGCGCGCGAGTGCGTTAGCGGCTCGTTGGCGTGCTCGCGAGGGCCCACGGCGCCAAGGCGGCACGTGTAACGCTTGTTTGACGAGCGTGCGACCGCGCTGAGGGCTCGTTGGCGTGCTCGCGCGCGCACGGCGCTAAGCCGGTAGGGTGTAGCGCTTGTCGACGAGCTCGCGGATGCGCCGACGGCTCGCCGCGGGGGAAAGCTCCGAGTCGCGCTCGACTTCCGCGACGTGATCGGCGAGCTCCGGATCTTTGATGGAGTCGCGTAACCACTCCGAGTAGTGACCGCGGCGCAGATGGTACAGCCACGTATCGTCGTCGACGCCCTCGGCAATGGTGTTGAACACCACGAGGTTGTGGGCGCGCAGGTTCAGGCGACCATCGCTGCCGCGGAAATAGAAGCTCTTGTCGGGCCCGAGCTCGCCGCGGGCGTACTTGCGGCGATGGCGTCGACGCGAAACGCTGCCGGGAGGCATGGTGAGCCGCTCTGCCACGGCGCGATCGCGGAACCAGCAGAGCACCTGACCGTGCTGTTCGGGGGCGCCCGTCACTTCGGGCAGCGTGCTCCCGAGCGCGCGGGCGAAGCTCTCGAGCGCCCGTGGGGCGTCGACCCCCACGCCGACGAAGACGGTCACGCGCTCGAGCAACGTGCGTTGCAAGTGGTCCGGGTCGACCGTGATGAAGAGCAGCGAGCCCAGATCCTGCGGCAACGCGCGCCCGGCCGGCTCGAAGTCGGAGCCGAGCATGTGGTGCGCTTCGTCGACCACGAGCCAGTGCGGACGCCCGGTGCCCGCCCGCAGCTCCTGGAGTCGTGAGAGCACGTGCAAGAAAAAGTGCGGTCGATCGTGCCCGGGCACGCCGAGAAGGTTCACGACGGCGTTGGCCTCGGCGCGCTTGAGGATCTGCAGCACCTGGTCGGCGTCGGGCGGTTGCTCGGGGCTGCCCGCGATCACGGCAGCATCGAACCCCTCGTAGTCGCCCTCCGGATCGATGATGCACACCTGGTAGCCGCGGTCGGAGAGCCGCTCGAGCAGACCCGTCACGGCGGTGGACTTCCCGCTGCCGGAGCCGCCAGCCACGAGCAGCACCGAACCGTACGGAGCGAGCG
>QGUH01001008.1 GCA_003242355.1 Pseudomonadota bacterium | reverse complement strand
CTGGGGTCCGGGCCGAACCCCCCGGCGGGCGCTTTGGCGGGGCCCCGGCCGCCGTGTACGCCGCGCGGTCGCACCGGGTGCCCCCGCTGCTCGACGACAAGATCATCACCGCGTGGAACGGGCTCATGATTGCCGCCATGGCCGAGGGCCATCGCGTGCTGCGCGACGCGCGCTACCTCGAATCTGCCGAGCGCGCCGCGAGCTACCTGAGCGAGCACTTGCGCGACGCCGACGGCCGCCTCCTCCGAACGGCGCGCGCCGGGCGCGCCTCGATTCCCGGATTCTTGGAAGACTACGCGTACCTCGCCGACGGGCTGATCACCCTCTACGAGGCCTCCGGGAACGAACGCTGGCTTTCCTGGGCGCTCGATCTCGCCGAGCGCATCGTGCGCGACTTCGGTGAGGGCGACGGAGGCTTCTACGCCACTTCGTCGGCGCACGAGCGCTTGATCACCCGTGTTCGCGAAGGCCACGACGGCGCGCTCCCCGCGGCCAACGCCGTGGCCGCCCGCGCGCTCGTCCGGCTGGCGAGGCACTTCGAGCGTTCCGATCTCGAGGCGCGCGCCGTCAGCGCCTTGCACGCCTACGGCCAGCTCGTGATCCGCGCTCCGCGCGCCTTTCCGACCACGCTCCTGGTGCTCGACTTCTTGCTCCGAGGTCCGATCGAAATCGCGCTCGTCGGACACCCCGGAAAGCCGGACACCGAGGCCTTGGCCGCGGCTCTCGCGCGCCACTTCCTCCCCAATCGCATCCTCGCCCCCGTCGATCCGAGCCGATCCGCCGAGGGGCCACCGCTTGCACGCGGCAAAGGGCTCGTGAACGGCAAAGCGGCCGTGTACGTCTGCAGGAATTTCGTGTGTGGGCGGCCGATCACGGAGCCCGAGGAGCTCGAAGGGGCGATCTTCGGGGTGGGGTGAGCGGGGCGGCGTCGGAGCGTTGCGCGGCGTGCTCGACGCTCCGGCGCACGCCGCACCACAGTGCACGCGCGAGGTGGTGTCGGCGGAGATCCCCGGTGACGCGCGGATCGAGGCCGATACGGAGCGTACCAGCGATGACGTCGAGATGGAGTTGGCCGGCTCGGATGGCCCCAACAAGGAGCGCCGGGCTGCCTCCACTTCGCAGCACACCCACATGGGTGTGCTGCGCTCGCTGAGCAAGCCGGCGCGTTCAGCACCGATGGCGACGGCGCACACCCACGTGGGTGGCACCGGTCCCCATGGGGGAACGAGGCGCCCCGACGGCGAACCAGCCTGCATCGCGCAACACTGCTGCGTTGGGCTCACTTGGCCGAGCACGTCGGCGCGCCCGTTTCGGTGACGTGCGTCGGGCTCCCGATGGCGGCGAAGCTCACTCGACGCCCGTCCCCTGCCCGCGCGTGCGTGCCGGACGCGAAATGCCGAGCCGCCGGGCGAGGTGAAAGAGGTTGCTCCGATCCATGCCGAGCTCACGGGCGGCATCGGCCCAACCGCCGCCATGCCGTTCGAGCGCTTCCATGACGGCTTGCCGCTGGAAGGCAAGCACGCGTTCGCGCAGGGGAAGCGCCGGCTCGGCACGGCGCACGAGGCCCTCCCCGGGCTTCGCATCGACGTCGAGGTGCTCCACGCCGATCACGACGGGCTCGTGGGGCTCGCGCCCGAACGAGGCGCGCAATGCGGCACGACCGACGACGTTCTCGAGCTCGCGCACGTTCCCCGGCCAATCGGCGGCCACGAGCCGTTCGAGCGCCGCGTCCGCGAAGCGAATGGGGCCCGTTCCGAGCCGTCGGCGCGCACCATCGGCGAAGTGCTGCGCGAGCAGCGGGATGTCCTCTCGACGCTCCCGAAGCGCCGGAACGTGGAGCGGAAACGCCGCGAGCCGATGGTACAGGTCGGCGCGGAATCGCCCCCGCTCGATTTCCCGCGGCAAGTCGCGGTTGGTCGCCGCGATCACGCGCACGTCGACGCGGTGCGTGCGGTCGGAGCCCACTCGCTGGATCTCGCCTTGTTGGAGCGCGCGCAAGAGCTTGGGCTGAATGGCGGCCGGCAACTCACCGATCTCGTCGAGGAACAACGTGCCGCCGTTGGCGACCTCGAACTTGCCGGCACGATCGCGCACGGCCCCCGTGAACGCGCCGGCGACCGGCCCGAAGAGCTCGCGCCCCGCGACCGCCCCGGGCAGCCCCGCGCAATTGCCGAACAGCGGGGGCCCCCCCCCCCCGGGGCCCGTGCACGGACTTTGGCGCCAAACAGGCCCCTTCCCGA
>QGUH01001007.1 GCA_003242355.1 Pseudomonadota bacterium | reverse complement strand
AGCGTCATCAGGCGAACCTCTCGGGTGTCGAACTGCACGTACCAACGCTCGTCGTTCTCGTTGCTAGCCACGCACGAACCTCCGAATGCCGCTCACCCGGTGCCGGGTAGAAGCCCAGGCTAGCTCAGAACCGAGAGGCACGCCTGATGGAAAGGTCGAGAAAAGACGCTTCAACTCGCAGCGTCGATGAAGAAATTCAGCGAAATTGAGCCTGCCGTCGAGGCCCTTTCAGCCGTGTTCATCGGAATCCAGTGCGACCGGATTCGCGAAAATCGACAGCAGCGTGCTAGTAGCTGGGCCCATGAGGTCGAAGTGGACGCTGGTCACCGGCGCATCGGGGTTCATCGGCTCGACGCTCGTGCGTCGTCTGGTCGAGCGCGGCGAGCGCGTGAAGGCATTCGTTCGCCCGGGCTCGAACCTGTCCCCCCTGATGGGGATCTCACCCGAGCGGATGCAGCTCGCCTACGGCGACGTGACGGTGCGGGACACCGTGTACCGCGCGCTCGCGGGGTGCGATCGCCTCTATCACGTCGCCGCGGTGTTCAAGTTCACGAGCCGCCGTCCGAACGAAATCATCGAGCCGGCGGTGGAGGGAACGCGCAGCGTGCTCGAGGCCGCGCGGGAGCGGGACATCGAGCGCATCGTCGTGACGAGCAGCGTCGCAGCGCTCGGCGTTGCCACCGGCGACGAGCCGATGGACGAGAACCACGAATTCCGGCTCAGCGACCCGGAGGTGTACATGCGCGCCAAGCGCGAGCAGCTCGGCGTCGTCGAGGAGTACGCGGGGCGCCTGCCGATCGTCACGGTGATGCCGGGCTCGGTGTTCGGCCCGGGTGATCGTCGGCCGACCGCCAACGGCCGCGCGCTCGTCGAGTACCTCAAGCTCGGCCCCGGCCGGCGGCTGCCCGTCACCGATGGCGGCATCAACGTCGTCGACGTCGACGATGTCGTGGAAGGCCACCGGCTCGCCATGGAGCGCGGCCGCCTCGGCGAGCGCTACATCCTCGGCGGCGAGAACCTCACTCTGCGCCAGATCGTCGCGCTGCTCCACGAGCTCACGGGGCTCGCGGAGCCCGGCGGCACGCCGAGCCCGCTATTGTTGCGGCTCGCGGCCTGGGCGGTGGAGCGCTTCTCCGACGACGAGCCGCTGATCACGCCACGCATGGTTCGCGACTACGCGTACAACCGCATTTGGGTGACGAGCGCGAAGGCCGAACGCGAGCTCGGCTACACGCACCGGCCCGCGCGCGAGACGTTCTCGCGCGCCATCCGCTGGTACCTGGCGCACGGTTACGTTCCCCGTCCGCTCGCGAGCCGCGTGCGGCTCGAGCTGCGCCCGGTGTGACCGAGTGAGCGCGCCCTCGGGAACGTCGTCCCCGCCAGGCGAGATCTCCGCGTCGAGCGATGAGGCGCGGGCTCGGGATCGTCATTCCTCAGCGCCGTCAGCGCCCGGCGAGCCTCATGCCGAGCGAGCTCGGCCCGGTGTGACGGCGCGCGCGCGGCTTCTCGTCGCCGCGGTCGCTTCGGCCATCGCGGCAGCGCCGGCGGCTCTGCGCGTCGAAGCAGCCGGCACCGCGTGGGTGGTGCTCGCCGCCGCGCAGGCCCTCGTGCTCGGTCCCCTGCTGGCGGGCCTGGGCATCCGGCGACCGCTGGGGACCCCCGGGCTCGCCGTGCTGGCCGGCCTCGGCCTCTCGACGCCCGTGTTCGCGGCCTTTGCGGCCTTGTTGAAAACTGCGACCCACCATCGACCCCTCGGTGCGGTGACCTTCGCCCTGGTGGCGGCCTTCGTGGGGATCGTGGCGAGCCTTGCGGCGTTTCGCGCGCTCACGGTGACCACCACGGAGGCGCGCGCCCGCGTCGTTCGGCGCGTCGTGCTCGCGCTCGCGGCGCTGGGCCCGGCCGCGTGCCTCGTCTTGCTGCTCGTTCGCGGCGGAGCGCGCTTCGTGGGGGAGGCGGCGCTCGCGCTCGGCATCGCGGCCCTCCTCTTATTACCGAGGTGGCCAGAAGCCGCGCGGCGGGTGTCGGCGCGCCTCGGTCTGCCCGTGTGGGCCGGTCTCGTCACGCTCGGCATGCTCGTCGCGGGGCTCGGCGGAGCCGCGGCGCGGGAAGCATCGCCGGTGTTGGTCGCCCCGCTCGCCTGGCTGCTCCGCTAGTGGTGGGCGTCGCCCGGTGTTGGGTCGCACCGCCCGGCTCCGCTCGGCGGCAGGCGTCGCCGGTGTTGGTTGCCCCGCGCGCCTGGCT
>QGUH01001006.1 GCA_003242355.1 Pseudomonadota bacterium | reverse complement strand
CAAAGCGGGGGCCCCCTGTTGGGGGGGGGGGTTTCCCCCCCTTGGGGGGGGCCGATCGCCGCGAATGGGGCGGGTGACCCGCTCGATTCGACCGTTCGAGGCTCCAAAAGGGCGGGTGACCCGCTCGTTTGGAGACGCCGCAGCGGGCCCAGAGCGGGTGACCCGCCCTTTCGAGCGGGTGACCCGTCCTCCCTTCGATAACCGTCGACGCGCCCGACGGAGCAATCGTCGCCGATCGAGCAGTCCGCTGCCTCGCTTCGATCCAGAGCTCTCGAAAGGAGCTCCACGGCACGAGCAAATCGCGGCGCTTCGGTGTCTGGCTGCTCCACGTCAGCATCAGCATCGATGGCACCGCGGTTCGTCAACCGCGCTTGCGGTTTGCGCCGAGTGCTAATCGGAAGCGGCACGGTGGTATCGTCGGCGCGTGCGCGTCCTGTTTTATCTCGAGCCGCTCGTCCTACATGGGCGACCGTTTCACCACTGGTCGGGATTCGGGCGGTTCGCGAAGATTTGCCGGGCGCTTTCGGAGGCCGGAATCGACGGGAGATTCCTCACCAACGAAGCGCTCGCGCTGCTGGCAACGGCTCCGCCCGATCAGGAAGCGCTGCCTACGAAGAAGGGGCTCGGCGTGCCGGCCGCAGCCGTGAGCACGCTCCGGCAGACCCAGATTGCTCCGCTTTTCGATATGCCGAGCGCGGCCGTGCTCGAGGGGCTGCAGCGCGGAACGCTCGCGCAGGATCGCGTGGCGGCATACGGCGCCATGGTGCGCGCGGCGCTCGATGGCTTCGTCCCGGACGTGATTTTCACGCTCACGCCGGCAGATCATCTGCGCGCGGCCTTTCCGGATGCGCTCGTCTTGCACTCGGAATCCGCCGCCTACAGCAGGTTCCCGTACCCGTACTGTTGGTTTCTCGATCCGTGCGGCTTCTGGGCGCGCTCCATTCCCGCGCGCTTCGCGCGAGCGCTCGAGGGCCGCGAGCTCTTGCCGGGCGAGCGCGCGCTCCTCGAGCGCTTTCGCGGTCGCTTCCGCGCCTGCTTCGCCGCGATGAGCCCGTTCGGCGCGCTCGAGCGGGAGCTTCGGGCCCGTTTTCGGCGCATCGGCTTTCTTCCCCTGCAGTACGGCGGCGAGCCGGGCTTCGAAGCCAGCGCACCCTTTCGGACTCAGGGCGAGTTGCTCCTGAACGTCATCGAGCGCCTGCCCGAGGACGTCGCGCTGATCGTGACCGAGCACGGCGCCGCAGCCTGGGTGGGAGACGTCGTCGATGCCGAAACGCGCGAGTTTCTCGAGCGAAAGTACCCGAATTTCAGGCACGTCGATCTTCGAACCATCGAGGGCGCGGGCCAGTACGTCTTGCATCACGCGGACTTCGTGGTCTCCGTCAGTAGCTCGCTCGGCCTTCAAGCCCTCCTGTTCGAAAAGCCGCTCGTCGCGATCGGCACGAGTCATCTCGCCACGCTCGCGACCGCGCCGGATCTCGACGCGGCCATCCACACCACCGGGGCGCCCGCGTCGGAAGCGATCGATCGCGTGCTCGGCTGGCTCGTCGCTCGCTACTTCGTGCCCGAGCGGCTCACTTACGAGCCCGCCTGGCTCACCGAGTACCTGACGAGCGCGATCCAGCGCTTCCGAGCCGGCGCGAGCCCGCTCGAGCTCTTGCCGGAGATTGCGCCCCTCGACCGCCTGGAAGCGTTGCTGTTCGAGCAGCTCGACGCGCTCGCCACGGCGCGCTTCGACGCCGCTCTCGCGAATGGCGATTTCACGGAGTGGTCGCGCGAATCCGACGAGCTCCGCCCGGCTGGCTGGGAGCTCTGTGAGCTGCACGGCGACGCGCGGGTTCGACGATCGTGGGCTCCGCCGGGCACGCCTGCCGCTCGGGTGCGGCGCCGGCACGCTGGCGGCATGACGTTACTCTTGCAGCGCATCCCGGGCGTCGAGCGCACCGAGGGGGCGCCGGTGCGGCTGCGGTTTCGCGCGCGCGCCACGCGAAGGACGACGCTGCTCACGTACTTCTATCTCCAAGTCCTCGACGGCGGTGTCCACCCCGGCACTCCCGTCTGTGCGCACGCGCTCGACACGGAATGGCGGGAGTACCAGCAGGTCGCCGTCGTCCCCCCGCTCCACGGACGCCGCCCGAGACCCGGCAATCACACCGAGGTCGTCTTCGCGCTCCCCCCCGAAGCCGGCGCGGCCGACTTCGGAATCACCGCCGTCCCCCTCGAGCCGATTTCGTTGCCTCCCCCCC
>QGUH01001005.1 GCA_003242355.1 Pseudomonadota bacterium | reverse complement strand
CGCCCACCCACCCCCACTGTGGGGACGTCAAAGGGTGATCGTTTCGGGGTTTTTCGTGTCGGGCATGGGTCGGGCTTGGGCCCGCTTTGGAATTCCGCTTCGTACAGCGAAGCAGGGTGCCGTTCCCGCGACGCCCCCCCTGTCCCCTTCGCGCCAGAGAACGGCCCAAGGAGCCGCGGAGCACCCGCCGGCGAAGTGGCCGAGGTTGAGCTCCCGCATTGCCGAACATTAGCCGGGCGGCACTGGAGCCCGTCGCGGAGCGCTGCGCGAAGCGCGGCGCGGAGCAGGGCGGGGCCTTCGATCGAGCTGCCGCGTGACGCCGATAGGCCCCACGCCGTTCAACCCTGCCCATCAGGCGGCGTCACCACCGCTGCTCAACGAGCGCGGGAGCGACCCTCGGCCCACCGCCGGCGGGTGCTTCGCGGCGACGAGCCGTTCCCGGCCGACCTCCCCGACGCGACTCGCTGCGCTCGTCGCGGGCTCGCTTCGCTCGCGGGGGCGACTTGGTGTGCTTACCTCTGCACACATTGCGGCGATTAGTCCCGCCCGCATTCGGCGCGCTCGCGAGCGCGACGGCGGCGGAAGGTTGGGGGGAGCGGAGAGACGTTCGAGGGCTCCGTCTGCTTCACGTCGGCGGAGCGAGACGGAGCCCGAAGGGACGGGAGCGTCAGGCGGAGAAGATCTGCTGAATCTCGCCTTCCATCGTGGCAGGCGGCACCTTCTTCGCGAGCGCGAGCTCCTGAATGAGCAGACTCCGCGCCTGATCGAGCAGCCGCCGCTCGCCGAAAGAAAGGTCCTTGTCGAACTTCAGGCGGTACATGTCGCGCAGCACCTTCGCGATCTCGGAAGGAAGACCGCTCTTGAGCATTTCCGTGTAGGCACGGAAGCGCCGATTCCAGGGCTGCAGGTCGACCGCCACTTCCGGCGCCTTGAGGATGTCGAGGATCTTCTGCGCCTCTTTCTTCTTCATCACGGGGCGAAGCCCCACTCGAGCGGCCGCTTCGGTGGGAACCATTACTTTGAGTCCCGAATCGCGAATCTTGATCACGTAACAGCACGTGCTGCGGCCACCGAGGTCACGCGTTTCGATTTCGACCACCTCGCCGACACCGTGGTTCGGATGAACGGCCATGTCCCCGACCTTGAAGGTCTGCCGAGCCGCTTCCGCGTTTGCTGAAGATTGCATACCGCCTCCTGATGGCGTGATGGCAGCGCATCCCGCCGAAGTGCTGGTGCTGACAGACGCCGACCGCTGAGACGCGCGAGAAGCCACGCGTCGACCGCCCTCGAGAGCCAGCGCAGCGGTGGCTCTACTCATGTGTGAACGCCGCGCTGCAGCACAATCTGCGCATTAACACGAGTGATGCGCCCTGGTCAATTGAATAGCGTCTCTCGAGCCTCGAAATTGCAGGAGATTTCTCCCGCATCGCGACTTCGCGGTCGCGTCGTTCGGGCGCGCGCACGAGCCACCGCATGGCGTTTGCTCCGAACGCCCGAAGCCGTGCGTTTGCTTCCCGAGTGCGTGCGAACTCCCAAAGAGCGAGGCGCTCGCCGTGGCGGAGCTCGCCGCACCGAGTGGAGGATCACTCTTCTTCGTCCCCGCCCCCGGTGATTGGACGATGACGGCTGTTGTTGACGAGCTCCTTGAGCTCTTTGCCCACCTTGAAGAAGGGGAGTCGTTTGGCCGGAACCGGCACGGGTTGGCCGGTTCGGGGATTCCGCCCCGCGTAGGGCTTGTACGGTCGCACGGTGAAGCTTCCGTAACCGCGTATTTCGATACCCTCACCGCGCTTGAGCGCTTCGGTCATGCTCTCGAATACGCAGTTGACGACCATTTCCGCGCGAGCCTTCGTCAGCTCTCCACGAGCGGCAATGGCTTCGATGAGCTCGCTCTTGGTCATCCGCTGAGGCCTCCCTCGAACCCCGATCGTCGAACCTAAGGCCTCAATTGTCAACGCTTTTTGGGGTGGTCCGGGGGTGCTCGATGTAGTCGAGTATGCCTGCGTGGGCGCGGATCTCGAGGCGTTTCGCATCGGGGGGGAGGCCCTCCACCGGCAGCGAGCGCCAGCAGGGACCCCGGGGCGATTCGGCCCATTGGACAGGAATTTCCCCCGTTTTCGACCCTGGAACACGCAGCGCGACGCGTGGAAGCTGGTCGGCGACCCAGCCGAGCACGACGGAGGTTGGCGGCCCGGCAGTGGGGCTCGTGGGGAGAACCACGGTTGCTCTGGTAGGCCCTTCGGT
>QGUH01000107.1 GCA_003242355.1 Pseudomonadota bacterium | reverse complement strand
CATTTTTGTTGAGACCCGAAGGGTGAGCGGGTTCGCCTCCAAACCGCTTCCCGGGTCCTCGGTTCGGTCGGCAAAGTCCTGTATAAGAGCGCGTCGTCATGCAGCGGCTCTTCGGGCTTCGCGGTGTGTTGGCCACGACGGCCGTCGTCGCGGCTCTCGGCTGCAACCGGGAGGAGTCGCCCGCGGATCTGCGGATCGAGCTGCCTTCTCAGGTGCTGTCGCGGGATCCCGTTCGGGCGGCCGTGTGGATCCGCGACGCGGCCGGACGAAAACGGCTGGGAACCAGCGAGTACACGTTCACCGTCACGCCGGAGGGACTCGCGACCATCGACCGGCGTGGGACCCTCGTTTGCCAACGCTCGGGCGACGGACGCGTTGCGGTCACCATCGGGGGAGTGCGTGCGGAGGCGCCGCTCGCCTGCCGCCTCGTCGAGCGCATCGAGGCGCCGGACGTCGGACGGGTCGAGCTCGGCTCCGGGCCTTTCGCGCCGACGCTCCGCGTGCTCGGCGAAGGGGGCATGGAGCTCTCGGGGGTGGAGCCCACCTTGAGCACGAAGAACACGGGCGTGCTGTTCCCCCGCGACAACCGCCTCGTGCCCAAGAGCGTGGGCAGCGCGCTGGTGTTGGCGCGTGCGGGACAGGCCACGGCCGAGTTCAAGGTCGACGTCGTTCGCCGTGTGACCTCCGAGGTGCTCCCCATCGACGGCGACACGCGCCTACATGTCTCGCTCGAGCCCGGAAAATACGAGCTTACCGTAAAGTTTCCGGTCGAGAAGCGCTTGCGCATCGAGTGGCGGGGGGCTCCGTACTGCGACTATTCGGGCACGGCCCGTGAGCACGTGAGCACGTGTGTGCTGCGTACGAAGGGCGGCGTCGCGTTCGACAATCCCGCGGTGCTGATGGGCGGCCAGGCGGAGGGCTCGACCGAGGGCGTCACCCTGCTCGAGGTCCCGTGAAGGGCGGACAAACCGAGGCTCCGAGCGGCGGCGCTTGCGAAACGCGGCCCGACATATAGGCTGCGTCCCCTCCCATGACCGAGCCCACGCCCAAAGCCGAGCCGGCCCAACCCCCCGAGGGGTCGGACGCCGGGACGGCCGCGCCGGAGGCGGCGGCGAATGGGGGCTACCGCATCCAGCTTCCCGTCTTCGAGGGCCCGCTGGACCTGTTGTTGCACCTCATCGAGGCGCACGAGCTCGACATTCGGGACATTCCGATTGCGTTCATCGCGCAAAAGTACGTCGAGTACATCACCTTGATGCAGGAGCTGAACATCGACCTCGCGAGCGAATACCTCGTGATGGCGGCGACGCTCGCGCACATCAAATCGAAGATGCTCCTGCCGACGCCGCCGCAGGATCAGGAAGAGAGCGACGAGGCGGAGGTCGACCCCAGGGCCGAGCTGGTGCGGCGACTGCTCGAGTACCAGAAGTACAAGCACGCGGCCGAACAGCTCGCCGCGCAGCCCGTGCTCGGCCGTGACGTTTTCGGCCGGGGCATTCCGGCGCCGGAAGCGGAAGGGGCTGCGCCGTTTGCTGGCCTCAGCCTCTTCAAGCTGCTCGACGCGTTTCAGGCCGTGCTCCGTCGCGCGGAGGTGGCGGTCGATCACCAGATCGACGTCGAGCGCTTCTCGATCACGGACCGCATCAACGAAATTTCGGAGATCCTGCGCGCGCGCCCGAGGGTCGTCTTCGAGGAGCTCTTCGAAGGGCAGCGCACCCGCATCGACCTCATCATCACCTTCCTGGCGTTGCTCGAGATGACCCGGCTCCGCCTGACCCGCCTCTTCCAAGAGGGCCCTTACGAGCCCATCTACGTGGAGCTGGCGGTCGTGGATCCGGAGGGAGGCTCGGAAGAAGAGCTTGGCGGCGAAGGAGCTTCGGAGAGCAACGACGAGCCCGATTCGGATTTCCTGCAGCCGGACGAGTTCGAGATGGGCGCCGCGGGCCTGGAGCCCGCCGCGGAGGGCGAAGCGGAGCCCGACACCGAGCCGGCCGGCTTCGACGAGGCGTTCGACTCCGCCGAGGGCCCGCCGGGAGCGGAGCTGACCGAATCGGAATCGCAGGACGACGACGCGATCGACTTCGACACGGAGCGCTGAGATGAAAGGCACCAAACGAACGAGCGGCCGAGCGCGGCCGAAGACGCCGTTGCGCCCGGCGCGTTCGGCCAAGCGATCGGAACGCACTGCTGTCGACGCAAACGGCGAAGAGCGCGCGTCGAGCGCGAGTGCTCCAGCGCGTGCAGCGCGTTCGTCGAAGCGATCGGGGCGCGCGGCGCGGGACGTAGATGGCGAAGATACGGTGTCGAGCGCGAGCCCTCCGGCCCGTTCGTCCAAGCGAGCCTCGGGGCGAGCTGGCGGCGGTGCGAATGGCGAGGAGCGTGCGGCGCGTTCGTCGAAGCGATCGGGGCGCGCGGCCCGCGATGCAGACAGTGAAGAGGCGGCGCCGCGTGTGACGGCGACGACGCGTTCGTCCAAGCGAGCTTCGGGGCGTGCTGCGCGGGAGACGGGCGGCGAGGAGCATTCGTCGAAGCGATCGAGGCGCGCGACCCGAGACGCAGACAGTGAAGAGGCGGCGTCGAG
Source organism: Pseudomonadota bacterium (assembly GCA_003242355.1). Lineage (GTDB taxonomy): Bacteria > Myxococcota_A > Polyangia > Polyangiales > Polyangiaceae > PMG-095. The sequence continues at coordinate 5,923 of QGUH01000107.1, read as the reverse complement.
CCCGAATACGGAGTCGATTCAGTCGGAAGCCGAGCCCCCCGAGCCCTTCGAGACCGAATCGGATGGGGAGGGCGACGCCGAAGGGGATTTCGAGACCGATGCCGAGACGGCGTCGGCCGACGCCGAGCAGGATGTCGGGGCCGATGACGGCGCGCCCGCGGAACCTTCGGAAGGGACCGCCGCGGCATGGGCGGGGGGGGCTGCAGAGGACGAGGCGGCGGAAGACGAGGAGGCGCTCGCGGAAGGAGAAGCGGACGACGGTGAACGAGCCACCGCGGACGACGAGGCCGTGGGGGAGAGCGAAGGCGAGGCGATCCAGTCCGAGCTCGAGGCGCTGGCAGAGGGAGAGGAGCTCGAAGGCGACGTCGCGGAAGAAGACGAGGACGTCGGCGGGAACGAGGAGAGCGAGAGTGCGCTCGGAGCTCGTAGCGACGGAGACGTCGAAGAGGACACGGGCGCCTACTTGAAGGGGCTGATCGAAGCGTTGATCTTCGTTTCGGATCGCCCGCTCGAGCTCAAGGAGGTGGCGCGCGCCGCGCGCATCGATCGGAAGCGCACCGAGGAGCTCTTGCGAGAGATTCAAGCCGAGACGCAGCACCGGGGCATGCGGCTCGAAGAGCTCGCTGGCGGCTGGGTGTTTCGATCGAACCCGCGCTATGCGGAGCAGGTCCGTCACTTCTTGCAGCACCGTCCGGTGCGGTTGTCGCGCGCGCAGCTCGAGACCCTGGCGATCATCGCCTACCGCCAGCCGGTGACGCGGCCCGAGGTCGACGAGATCCGCGGGGTCGATTCGGGGCCCGTGCTCAAAGGGCTGCTCGAGCGGGATCTCATCCGGATCATCGGAAAGAAGGACGAGCCTGGGCGGCCCATTCTGTACGGAACCACGAACACGTTCCTCGAGTCCTTCAGTTTGAAGAGCCTGCGTGACTTGCCGACGTTGCGCGAGTACACGGAGCTTACCGAGGAGTCTCGCCAAGCGTTCGAGAGCGAGACCGGAGAAGCCGCCCCCGAAGGGCCGCTCTTCCCGTCGGAGGCCCCCTCGGAAGGCGAATCGGCGGAGCCGAGTGACCAAACCGCCGAAGCGACGCCCTCGGGCGAAGCGGCGGAAGAGGAAGGCGCCGAGCCTACGGCAAGTGGGGAAGGCATCGAGGCCGCCGAAGAGGCCGAGATCGGTTCCGACGAGGGCGCGCCCGAAGAGTCTGGCGACCACGAGCCTGGTGACGAGCACGAGTCGGACGACGAAGAAGACGAGTCTGACGACGAGTCCGACGAGGACGACGAGGATTCCGACGACGACGAGGAAGAAGACGAGTCTGACGACGAAGACGAGTCAGACGACGACGAGGAGTCTGACGACGACGAGGAGTCTGACGAAGACGAGGATTCCGACGACGACGAGGAGTCTGACGACGACGAGGAGTCTGACGACGACGAGGAGTCTGACGAAGACGAGGATTCCGACGACGACGAGGAAGAAGACGAGTCAGACGAAGACGAGGAAGAAGACGAGGAGTCTGACGACGACGACGAGGATTCCGACGAAGACGAGTCAGACGAAGACGACGAGAATTCAGACGAAGACGACGAGGAAGAAGACGAGGACGACGACGACGACTAGCGACTGGGGGAGGCGATGACGCTTCGCCTCAACAGGATCTCGTCACACGAGCACCCTCTTCCGCATTCGATTTTGCTCTCGTCCACTCCTCGCCTGCCGTCCTCGCGGGCGGAGGGATGCGCTTCGTCGTCGTCCAGGACGTGCATCGTCGGTGTCATCCGAATCGCTCAACTCGACGAATGACCGGCTCGAGCCCGAATGCACGACGACCCGGAACGGCCGTTCCGGGTCGTCGCACGCAGGGATCGCGGACCGCAATCAGGGCTGGTACTCGAGCGCGCCAACGTCGGGCTCGGCGCTGGAAGAGCCATCGCCGTCTGCCGAACGCAGCCTTCCGGCATAGTCCCACGCGCTCGCTGCCTCGGCGGCACCCGCATCGACGGCCGGGCTCGCCTGCGAGAGCGTCACCGTCGCGCGGTCGAGGGCTGCCTCCGGCGTCACCGTGTCGCCCGCCACGAAGAGGTTCTGGCCTTCGGCGCTCGGCGTGCGCGACGCGACGCGCCCCGTCTCCGTGCCCGTCACGAGATTGTTGAAGACGGTCACGTCGGACGCTGCGCCGTCGAGCTGAACGAGAGTGGTGTCGGCGCCCGGCGCGGAGCACGTGTTGTGCGTGACGGTAACGCGTGCCGACGCGGGCTCGACTCCGCGGCGCCCGACGGCCAGGCAGGTCGCTTTCTGCCGCTGACCGCGCACCATGATGTTGTCGCGGATGGTGATGTCCTCACCCGAAACGGTGAGCGGCAACGAAACCCGCGGACCGTCCAGGAACAGGTTTCGCTCGACGATCGTGTTGCGGATGCGCTCGTCGGATTGTGCGTTCTGCGGCGTGATGGCCACGGTCCAGTCGTCCACGCCGCCCCGGAACACGTTGTCCGAGAGCAAGACGCGATCGGTGTACTGCCCGCGGCCGATGCCCGGCTGGTTGTAGCCAGGTCCGTGCAGCTTCACGACGTGCTTGGTCGGGATCGTGCCGCCCATGTCGTTGTGCGAAACCACCGTGTCTTCGACCCATGTGAGGCGAAGCACGTGCTCGCCAGCGTCGTGGTACCGGTTCCCGAGCATCGCGATCTGCCTGCCCGAAACGAAGATCAAGGGCCGTGCGCCGCTGCCGTTGCCGATGTCGGAGTCCTGAATCGTGAACCGACTGATCAGGTCCTGACCGGAACGCCCTTCGTTGATGAGGTAATCGATCGTTCCTTTGGACGCGAGGATGGCGTTGCCCGTGTTGCGCGAGCCGACGCGTAGCAACAGGACGTCGGTGGCCTTTCCGAGCATTTCGAGCCCGACCGTGCCGCTGCCCGACCCGGCGATGTCGACGTCGACCAGGCGGAAATCCTCGAGCTGTGGGTTCGGACCGGACATCGAGAAGACGCGCCCGCCGCCTCCTTCGATGCGGGGCTTGTCGCCTTCCCCGAGGGCGCGGATCATCGCCGGGCCCGGGACGTTCACGTCGAGCGCGCCCCAGAACACGTCACCGCGGCGGAGCAAGAGCCGCCGATTCGTGCCGAGGTGGGCGCGCAAATCGGACAGGCTCGACGTGGTGACCTGTCCGGCGCCGGCCGGACACCCTCGGAAATCACCGCCGTTCGAGAAACAGGTCGTCGCGTCACCGGCGAACACCGCGTCCGGGTCCTCGACTTGGATCTCCACGGCGCGCGTCGCGACGTGTCCTTGCGGATCCCGCGCGCTCAACGTGACGAGATACGTTCCCGGCTTCTCGAACACGTGTGCGGCGAGGGGCCCCTTCGCACGGTTCTTCGACGCACCCGTCGTTTCGTAGGTTCCGCTCTCCGGGTCACCGAAATCCCAGCAGTACGACAGCTCGTGGAAGGGACGCTCGACGCCTTGGGCGCGGGTATCGCTCGCGTCGAAGTGCACCGACAACGGGGCGACGCCACTGACGCGGCTCGTCTCGAGCCCGATTTCGATCTCCGACCCGTTGCCGGGCGTGGCCTCGGCGAAACAGGCTTCCGGCTCTTCCACGGCGGCGGCCCTCGCTTCTGCCGCGAACGCGGTGGTCGAACCGAGAAACACGATGGATGTGACGATGACTGAACGGGAAGCTCCCAATGACTGCTCCTTTCGCAAACTCGCGTCTCGCAGCCATGCGTACACGCCGCGCGAAGTGAGGGCGCGGCCGTCGAAGCAACGAGTTCTGACGAGTCGGTGCGTTCGAACGCAGTTGGGTGAGGAGCTATTCCGGACCGAAACTTTCGTGCGAGCCGACCCCGTGGCCGTGACGCGATCCGGCGCTCGTTCTCGAATTGGAACGAGCGGTGACGGCGTGATTCTCGCGCCGCGAAACGTGCTCGCTTGCGCGCGCGCGGATCGGACGCCAAGCTCGGGCCGTGTCGCGATTCGGCAGAGCCCTCGTCGCGGCGGTTCTGCTGCACGCGGGACTCGTGCTCGTCGTGTCGCGGACCTCGCCGAAACGGGATGCGGGTGTCGCTTCGCGACCGACCGAGCTCGAAGTGGAATGGTTGCCCGACGAGGAGCGCTCTCCGGAGCCGCCGCCGCCCGAGCCCTTGCCCGAACCGCTCCCCGAGCCCACGCCGACGGATCGAGCGGAGCCGAGCCCCGAGCCTTCCGTCGTCGTCCAGCGCCCGCCCGAAGCCCTCGAAACGCGTCGGCGCGGCGAGCCGAGCGCTTCCGAGGGCGCGCGCGGCGACTCGCAGGAAGCGGGCGTCGTCGCGCTGGAGGGAAGCGGCAGCGGCGAAGCACGAGCGGGAGGAAGCGGCGATGGCGAGGGGGCGCCGGCGAAGAAGATCGACCTCGGTCTCGACGGGCGCTTGCTCACGCTCGACGCGGCCCGGCGCGGAGAAGCGTCGGACCTGCCGTCACGGCGCCTTCAGCAGAGCCTCGAGGCCGACATCAGCGCGCGCGACGTCGCGCTCGGTCTGGCGCGGGGCGGACCGCTCGTTCGTCCGTTGAGCGTCGCCGCGCGCGAGCGCGGACCGACTCGCGGCAGCGCGGTGTTTCGTATCACCACCGACGCAAGGGGCGGCATCATCGACGTGGAGCTCGTTTCGGGGCTCACCACGGAGTGGTCGCGTGCGCTTTCGCTCCTGCGCGAGCGTCTGCGAGGCACCCTCCTGCGTGTTCCCCCGGGGACGCGCGGGGTCGCCGTCACGCTCGAAGTGCTCGCGCGCGTTCAGCGCCCGAGCGGCGCCAAGGTCGAAGACGGTGCGATCAGCGTGCGCCGGAAGGACGCGAGCGTCCAGGGAAGCTTCGATTTCGCCAACCTGTCGGGCAACGAGCAGCGCGTCGTGCACACGCGCATCGTCAGCGAAGAGATCATCCGCGACTAATAGAGCAGCCCGCAACCCAGGCACTGCCTGGATTGCGGGCTTCGCAGTCGCAATCGCAGCGGCTCAGTCGTCGCAGGCTTCGACGCCGCCGTCGAACCACGGCTCCACGGAGAAGTCCGTCCAGCGCTCGTTCAACTTCCAGATGCTGTTGTCGTCCTCGTAGAGCACGATGTCGTCGTTGTCGCCGCTCGCGTACAGGCCCCAGTGCCACTGGCAAATGGTGTTGCTCGGGCGATTGAACGTGACGTGGCTGACTTCCTTACCGTCCTGCCACACGTGCATTTCCTGATCGTGGTAGTTTACGTAGATCGTCACGCGCACCCACTTTCGTCGTGGGAACGACGGTGCTCCCGGCAAGAACTCGCGCCTTCCGCCACCTTCCTGGTAATGCGCCGCCGCGAGGCGATTCGAGGAATCCTCGATCCCGAGCGTCAAGACGGTGTGGGACCAGTCGCAGGCGCTGTTCACCGTCCACAGGCTGAGCCACGTCCCGTTCTCGAAGCGAGTGTCGCTATCGAGATAGCTGTGGAAGGTGTTGACGACACCGTACCGGGCGTTGATGCCCGTGCCGGTGTTGGTGTAGGCCGGTACGACCTGATCGCCATTGAACTGGAGGCCACCGTAGCCGCGGTGGACATTGCCCTCCCTCGTGTACGGGCAGGTGATTTCGTTGCGCTGTGAGCGCTGGCCGGTGTGCGGGTTTTCCGTCGAAATCCCGTTGTCCTGGCACTCGTTGCCCCAGTTGCGGTCGTAGGTCTTCGAGGTCCAGCGCGAGTAGTCGCCGAGCTCGAAGTCCTCGAACCACAGGCGCGTCGCCTTGTAGCAGCGACCCGACGACGAGCCGCCATTGCTGCCTCCCGACGCGGTTCCACCGCTCGACGAGCCGCCCGTCGCGGGCGCACCGCCCTGGGCTTTGCCGCCGCTACCGTCCATCGCGCCACCGTTGCTCATGGATCCGCCGTTGCCGTCCATCGAGCCGCCGTTGCTGCTCATGGAT
>QGUH01001004.1 GCA_003242355.1 Pseudomonadota bacterium | reverse complement strand
GGGTATCGGATCGTTGATCGCAGGCGGCGCGGCGATCGGATCGGCAATCGGGGGTGGTATCGCGGTCGGCTCGTTGAGCGTTTCGTTCTCCACGCTCGTTACGGTCGGCCTCGCCGCGCTATCGATCGGGACGCTGCCCGACGTCCCGTCGCTAGAGAAGACGGGCGCGAACAACCGCGGGCAGGCGATCCTGAATCCCGAAGCGCTCGGCGTCTTCGCATTCGGCAATACTACTGTCCCGCTCAATCTTGTCTACGAGCGCGCAGTCGGCGAGAACGACGAGCAGGTCGAAAACGTCTTCGCGCATGCATGGCACCGCATCGAATCGTATGAGGCGCTCTACATCGAGGGGGAAGAAGTCACCTTCGACGGCGACGATGCCGAGGATGACTGGGCCGGAATCCTGACGTGGCTGAGGGCGGACGGAACGCAGTCGTCGCCGCTGTCTGTCAATGGATGGGGGAACGATTCCGTCTTTGCGGGCGTCGCTCATTCAGCGTTCCGGTGGAAGTACAAGGAAGACTCCGAGAAGCTCCGCGGCGGCATCCCTACGCGCATCGACGTCGTTGTGAAGGGTGCCTGGCTCTATGACCCGCGCGAGGATGCGTCTGTCGGAGGCAGTGGGTCGCAAGACTTAGAGGACCCGAGCACCTGGACCTACAACAACGGTAATGCTGCCCTCGTTCTGCTCCGATACCTGATCGGCGAGTATTCGACAGACGGCGAACTCATCTGGGGTCGCGGTGCCGGGTACGACGACATCGACATGGCCTCGTTCATCGCGATGGCGAACGTCGCGGACGAGACGGTCGATGAAAAGCCGCGCTATCGGCTGGGCGGCATTCATCTGCTAGACGGATCGTTTGAGAACTTCGTCAGACGGTGGGAGCAGGAGACCGGCGGAAAGCTCGCGAAGATCGGCGGGAAGTACACGGTATGGCTGCCGCACGACGATCTGACGCCGCTTACGACGATCACCGAGGACATGTTGCTGGCCGGCCCGATTCAGCACACGGTCTCGAGCGACATCCGTCAATACTACAACTGCGCGCGCGGCCGCTACATCGAGCCAACCGAGGGGTGGCGCGGATTCCCGTATCCCGAGGTCACGGAAGACACGGAGATCGCGGATGACGGCAGTAAGTGCCCTCTCTTCCAAGACTTCTCCTGGGTCCAGGATGTCGAGATCGCGCAGAGAGTTGCGCGTATTCGTGTCCGTCGTTCGCGTTTCCAGCGTATCTGGACGGTGCCTATGGGATGGGAAGGTCAACTCCCGACATATGCACCTTTCACCGTCCACACCCTGAATATTCCCGAGACGGGCAACGACCCGCAGCTCGTGCGCGTCATCGACCGTAAGATGTCGGTGGACGGCCAGACGATCCTCGTGCTCCAGCAGGAGGACTCGTCGATCTATGACGACACGGTTCCGCTTGGCGATCCGCACGCGAGCAACACGACTGGGCCGCGGGTCTACCACATCCAGACCGTGCGCAGCATCGGCGAGCCCGGACCCGAGGGTCCGCAGGGACCGCCTGGTGCTCCGGGCGAGGATGCCATCAGCATCGCGATCACGCCGTCGAACGGCATCCAATGGCGACAGGGACAGGACGGCACCTGGTCGCCGTCCGGCACGACGACGGACATCACGTTCGAGTTCATCCAGGGCGGCGAGGTCATTGCCGAGCACGTCGTTCGCGTCACCAGATCTGATGCTACGCTGACGGCCTCGACGCAGAGCGAGAGCGGCGATGCGACGACCGAGCAGATCTTCGGGAACGGCACGTCCGTCGTCTCGATCGTCGTTACGCACGACGACTCCGGCGTGACGGCCGCTCAGTCCGTGAGCGCTGTGCAGAGTGGCGCAGAGGGGCCGAAAGGCGACAAGGGCGACAAGGGCGATAAGGGCGATAAAGGCGACAAGGGCGACAAGGGCGATCCTGGCGATGACGGCGAGAGCTACTGGACCCCGGTGCTCGTCAATGTCACGCGGTCCGGGAAGACGTTCACGAAGACGGGGGGCACGAACGGCGCCTATGATGCCTCTGTCTACTCGCAAGAGAGTTATGCCTCTTGCCATGTAAGTTTCCGGCCGAGCCAAACGAACGCGGCAATAATGGTTGGGCTGGATCGGGACCCAGCGACCGATCATGATTACACCTCGATCGATGCGGCTATTCATGTCCATGTTGATGGCACCGCGCACATCCGCGAGAGCGGCGTGTATATTGAGTCATTGGGGGCC
>QGUH01001003.1 GCA_003242355.1 Pseudomonadota bacterium | reverse complement strand
CGTGGCCGGCATGATCGAGAACTACCAGGAGCGCCTGTTCAAGGGCGGCGCAGGCGGTCGCGCGGCGTTCTTCGAGATCGAGGACCTTTACGGGCGGGTGAAGGCCAAGCTCAAGGGCGAGCGCATCGAGACCTTCGCCTTCTTGCTCACGAGCGGAGATCCGCTGCTCGTGAGCGGCAAGGTGAGCTTCCCGATGGCGACCGAAGAGAGCGACGAGGAGCGCGAGCCGACCCTGCTCGTGGACAACGTGGAGCGGCTTTCGGACGCAGCCCTGCGGGCGACCAAATCGCTGTCCATTCGGCTCGAGGCAGAGCGGCTGGCCAGAAAGGACATGACGACGCTCCGGGAGCTCCTGGTCGGCGCTCCCGGTCCGTGTCCCGTCGAGCTCGTGCTCGTTTTGCCGGAAGGTGGGGAGGCGGTGCTCGACCTCGAAGCGACACGCGTCACGCCTTCCGATGCGTTGCTGGGGGGCCTCGAGCGTGCCTTCGGCGGCGCGGTCGCGGAGCTTCGCTAGCCGGATATCGTTGACCTTCGCGCCTTCCTGTGAAAAGACGTCACCCCCGTTTCGGGTCGATAGCTCAGTTGGTTAGAGCAGCGGATTTTTAATCCGTTGGTCCTGGGTTCGAGTCCCAGTCGACCCACCACGCGTCGCTGCGATGCCCCGATGCGGCGCCCGCGCGTCTTCCGAATTGCTCCGTTGGAATTTTCTTCGGAGTCGAGGCATGCGCGCGCTCGCGGTCGACGGAAAAGCATCGTGCTTGCCTGCTCCGCATGCGTCGAGCCAAGCTACCCGAGACGGATGGAAGGCACGCCGCGCCACCAACCGATTGAGGCGAGGATTTCCCCCGCTCTCCGAAACCCAAAAGCAACAGTAGCGTAGGAGGCTTCATCCACATGGAAAAGACCCGGGCTTGGCTGAGTTTGTGCCTCGCGCTGGCGAGCATCTCCATGCTCACCGCGAGCTGCGGCAGTGACGAGGCCGTTGGTGACCGAGGAGGCCAGGGTGGCTCGGGGGGCGACGCGGGAGATCCCGGCATGATCATCCGCGGTGGCGCTGGGGCCGGGGGCACGGGCGGCAGCGGCGGGGCGACGGGTGGTACCGGAGGTACCGGAGGAGGCAAGGCGGCGAATTGGCTCGGTCAGGCGTGTGCGACCGATGCCGATTGCGGCGATGCGAGCGCGTTCTGCCTGCCCCCGAGCTCGGGAGTCCCCCAGGGCTTGTGTACCGCGGAATGCATCACCGACGACGACTGTCCGAGCAACGCCTTCTGCCTCGTGTCCGCGGAAGTCGGCTACGGGTTCTGCCTGGAGCGCTGCATTTCCGGCTCGACGCTGATCACCGACAAGTGTCACGGAAGGTCCGACATGGCCTGCGTGTCCCTCGCGCGCCCGACGGGGAGCGCGTGCACGAGGAACTCGGACTGCGCGAGCGGCGAGGTGTGCGATACCGAAGATCGCGTGTGCGTCGATCCGTTCGACGCTTGTTGGCCGACGTGTGGTGGTGACTTCCACTGCGCGGACGGGATGAAGTGCGATTTCGAGAGTGGTCTGTGCGTGCCCGAGGACGACCTTCCCGAGGGCGAGCCCATCGGGGCGGAGTGCGATCCGAATGCGGATCCCGATCCCTGCAGCGGCATGTGCCTGACGTTCATCGACGAGAACTCGGATCCACTCGTCTCGACGTGCACGGCGCCGTGCACCTTCGGGTACCTCGAGGGTTGCGGCTGGGACGGCACGGGACCGGCTCCCGCCGTGTGTCTCTTCCCGTTCGACCCGAACGGCGGCGTGGGAGACATCGGCATTTGCGCCCAACTGTGCGACTGCAACGCGGACTGCAACCACTCGGGGTTCGTTTGCTTGCCGTTCAACGACGAGCGGATCGAGGACGTGCTGGGCCGTCGTGGGGTCTGCGAAATCGCCAGCCTGGCGGGCGATACGCCTCAGCTCGAAGAGTGCGAGAACGGGGCGGGGGGAGCCGGAAACGGGGGTGAGGGAGGCGCACCCGGTGCCGCGGGCGCCGGCGGCGAGCCCGAGCCTACGGAGGAAGGCGGCGCGGGCGGCGCGGGCGGCGCGGCGGGTGAAGGCGGGGCCCCAGGCGGCGGCTCGGAAGGCTGACCGCGCACGGGCTCAGAGCAACGCGACCGACGGCGTCGAGGCGCCGCCGGTCGCGTTTTCTTCCGGTTCAGGGGCGGGCGGGGGGGGGGCATCGCCCGGCCAAAACTTGATGGTGACGTCCCCGGCGATGG
>QGUH01000106.1 GCA_003242355.1 Pseudomonadota bacterium | reverse complement strand
CTTTCCACTTTCCTCTGTGCGGCAGGTTCCGATTTTTATAAAGTAGCACTCGAGGTGCTCGGAGCCGAGGCGCACCCGCGGGTCGTCGTGCGCGACGTTCAGTTCTCTGCAAAGTCGATCCGAATAGGGGACGAGCTCCGGTTTTCCTTTTTGCTTCAGAGCGGCGCGAGGCGCACCCAGGACCTCGTCGTTGACGCCGTCGTCTACTTCGTCAAGGCATATGGCGCGCTGCGACCGAAAGTCTTCAAGCTGAAGCGGCTCCGGCTCGAAGCGAACGGCACGGTCCGCCTCTGGGGAAAGGTTTCTTTCGCGCGCATGACGACGCGCAGAAACTACCCCGGCCGCCACCGAATCGAAGTGCTCATCAACGGTGTCGCCCATCCGCTCGGAGAATTCGACGTTCGTCCCTGACCGTGGCCACCCAGAGCGACAAGCGGTCAAGAAGCCCGCGTGGTCGGTACGGTCAGGAAGAACACCGCGGGCGAGCCCGCGTGGTCGGTCACGGTCAGGAAGAACACCGCGGGCGAGCCCGCGTGGTCGGTTTGGAGCGCGTCGGGGCGGCGCGGCCGCCCCTGACGACCCGAGCTCAGGCCACGGCGGCGTTCGCTTCGACCTGCACCCCAACGTCTGTCGGGCCCGCGAGACGACGCTTCGATTGGTGACGACGCCTCATTGGCTGTAACAGGACGCGAGCTCACGGGCAACGCTGCCCGGCAGACCGATGCAGCTCTCCCAACCGACGTCGTAGTCGTCGAGGCACACCGCGACGCTGCTGAAGTCGGTGCACACCAGGCGCTCGTTCACGCAACTGCTGAGCTCCTGACTGAGCGGAAGGAGGCACTCGAGGTATTGACGGGAAGCCGCCTCGTCCTTGGCGTACGCCTCCTTGATGCAGCGGCGCCGCGACGGCCCGAGGTAGCCGAAGTCGTCGACGCACTCTGCGCGGCTCGTGTACCCGAGCGCCACGCTGCAATCACAAATCTCCTCGGCACGAAGGTTCGAGTCGTCGATGAGGGCGTCGACCAGATCGTCGATGCTCGCGTCTTCCTCGGAGCCGCAGGCCCCGAGCCCGACGCAAACCATGGCCAAGCGGACGAGGTGAACGATGGGGAGCCGAAAATGCCGGAATTTCATGCGATAACGTCCTTGCTGGATCTCGCCGGATTGCGCCGTTGAGCAGCGCACGGCTCCTATCGGCTCGTGCGGAGCGCTGGTTGCGTCGTTCGCACGGCTGTTCGTTGGGGAAGGGACGCGCGGCTTACGACGTCGACGATGGGGCGGATGCGGTGCGCGTGGCGACGTACGCGACTCGTCGGGGTGCGAGCGGGACCGCTCCGTATGCGCGGGCCGTGTGGACGTCGAAGCCGGCATCGGTCAGCCAGGCGCGCACGTCCGCCTCGCGGAAGAGCTTCACGGGGTGCGTTTCGGTGGTCCGCCGATACCGGCCATCGGCTTCGCGACAGAACGTCTCGATGGAGCGCGTGAGCCGCGCGGCAGCGCGGTCCTCCCGAGTTTCCCAGAGGATGGCCCACGCCTCCTCGCTTCTCCAGCTCTTCGCATCGAGCGGGGGGCCGTCGGCGTCGATGAGGTCGAACACGAGCCGGCCACCAGGCGCGAGCGCGCGCGCGACGGTTCGAAAGAACGTGCGCACGCGCTCGTCGGCATCCACGTCGGGAGCGTGGTAGGTGAGCACCTCTCCGATCGCGAGCACCGCCTCGCACGGGCGGAGCTCGAGATCGTAGGCGGACACCTCGAGAAACGTGGCGGCCGGCGCCGCCGTTCGGGCAATCGCGAGCAGGTGCGGCGAGGGCTCCACGGCAATCGTGTCGAAGCCCGCCTCGACCAGCGCGCGCGTCGTGACGCCCGCACCGCAGCCGACGTCGTAAACGCGCCGGACCGGAATCGACGACGCTTTCAAGAGCGCGATCAGCTCAGGCGCAGCGCGCTCCGCGAGATCACCGAAGGCTGCCGCTTGGATCCGCGCGAGGTCGGCACCGTAAAGGGTCATGAGAACGAATACCTCGACTGCGTCTGACTGAGTCTCGACTTTCTGGCTGACGCCAGAGGGGGGGACCCCGAAGCGGATTCGGAAGACGAGCTCGCGTTGGACGCGTGCCGCGATGGTAGCGCTCTCGCGAGCGCCACGGGCGCGAACGGGGTGGCAGCTCGAAAAACCGGAAGGGCGCCCGAAACCAACCCGAGGGCCGCGCCGCACGTCCGGCCGAGATTCCCCTCGAAACCTCGGCCCGAAGCTCGGTTGCGTTCGGCCCACGCGGGCGAACATACTCGGAGTTTCGGTCGCCTCGGGCGAACCGAGGACGAGGACGATCCGTGGACCCCAGCTCGCCGATTCTAGCGGGTTTCGTGGGCAGTCTCATCGCCGGGCTCGGCACCGGCCTCGGGGCGCTGCCGATCTTCGTTCGCTCGGAGTGGAGCAAGGATGCCCAGCGCCTGATGCTCGCCGTCGCGGCGGGCATGATGCTCGGGGCGACGTTCTTCTCGCTCCTCGCGCCGGCGCTCGTTCTCGTCGAGCAGCGCGGTGGGTCGAGCATGAGCGCCGTAGCCACCGTTTCTCTCGGCGTCTTGCTCGGTGCGCTGGCCCTCTGGGCCGCGCACGCCGCGGTCCCGCACGAGCACTTCTCGAAGGGGCGCGAGGGGAGCAGCGCCTTCGACCTCGGGCGCAACACGCTCTTCGTCTTGGCCATCGTGCTGCACAACGTTCCGGAGGGGCTCAGCGTCGGCGTCGCCTACGGCGTCGAGGCCTCCGCGACGGGCCACGCCGTGATGCTCAGCATCCTCGCGCAGAACGTGCCCGAAGGTCTCGCGGTCGCCGCCGCGCTGATCGCCGGCGGCACGGCGCGCGGGCGGGCCTTCGTTCTCGCGCTCGCGACGGGGCTCGTCGAGCCGCTCGGCGGGCTCGTGGGGGCGCTCGCCGTCAGCACCAGCGAGGCGCTTCTGCCTTGGGGCCTCGCGTTCGCGGCGGGGGCCATGCTCTTCGTGGTTTCCGGCGAGGTGATCCCCGAGACGCACGTCGAAGGCCGCGAGCGCCGCGCTACCTTCGCGACGATCGTCGGCTTCATCGCGATGATGGCGGTGGCAGTGATGCTGGGAGACGGCGATCCCCTCGTCGGAAATGCTCGGTGACGCCGTCGAGGCTTCGACGTAAGGGGAGGCATGGATCCTCGAGTTCACTTGATCACGCTCGTGGTTGCCGACCTCGAGCGCGCGCGCCGTTTCTACGTGCAGGGCCTCGGCTGGCCGCCGGCCTTCGAAGTGAGCGGCGACGTCACGATGATCTTCGTCGGCGAAAAGCTCGTGCTCTCCTTGTGGGCGGAGTCGGCGGCACGCGCCGAAATCGGCGAGGTCACACGGGGCGGTACTCTCCCGTTCACGCTCGCGCACAACGTGGCCTCACCCCAGGAGGTCGACGCGGTGCTCGACGCAGCCCGCGCTGCGGGCGCAACCGTGCACCCCGCCGAGCAGCGCGCGTGGGGTGGCTACAGCGGGTATTTCACCGATCCGGACGGCTTCCGCTGGGAGATCGCGTACAACCCGCATCCGATCGGCGGCATCAGGCTGCCGTGAGACGGCGGCAGGCACGGGGGGCGGATTATCCGCCGCCCGGGGCGGTCGATCCGCTCGGCGGCTTCCCGCGACCGTCGGCGGGAGCGGATCCACCGCTCTTTCGAAGCCCTCGGGGGTGCTCACGGGCGGATCAACCGCCCAAAACCGGCTCTTCGTGCCCTGGTCCGAGCGGATCCACCGCTCCCGCGAGCGGTTGATCCGCCTTTTGGAGCGGATCCACCGCCCCTTCGAAACCGCCAGCAGGGCAAAAGGAGCGGTTGATCCGCTCTCGGCAGCTCCTCGGCCTCCGAAATGGGCGGTTGATCCGCTCTCGGCGGAGTTCTCGGTGCCAAAGCGGGCCGTTGATCCGCCCCGGGGCCGCTCCTTTCCGGTTCCCACCAACGGGCGCTCGACCTGCTCTCGAGACTCGCGGGCTGGCGTCCGTGACTCGTCGTCCGTGCCGAATTGGCTCACGACGACGGTCGTGCCGAACGCGTGCGGGGTCGTTGACGCCGCCCTGGCGCCGTCGATGCGGCGCGAATTCGCTCGAGCCGATCGTCATCGCGCTGCTGGAGGTGCGCTCGGTCATCGCGACGGGGCGAGGGACTCGAAGTGCTCGCGAACCCTCCGGAGCACGTCGGCCGCGGCCGCCATCTCGGACGCGGTGGCGGGGACCGGCGAGCGTCGGAGCAGAGCGCGTTCTTTCGCCTTCATCGCCTCGAAGCGCTTGCGCCCGGCGTCCGTGATGCGAAACCGCGGCGAGCGGGCGTGCGCCGGGTTGGCCATCGCGACGACGAGACCACGCTCGAGCAGCTCGTTGACGAGCACCTGGATGAACTGACGCGAGACGCGGCACGCGCGAGCAATTTCCGGCACCGTCTGGTCGCCGTCGCGCAGCAGCCGCTCGAGGACGGCGCGTTGCGACGCGTTGAGGTCGTGGAGCGCGTCCACCACGGCGGCGAGCTGATGGAACAGTCGGCGGACCTCGCCGGTCAGGGCATCGAAGGCGTGTTCGCGGGGCCGTACCACGGAGCAAAGTTTTTGCAGACCCGAACCAAGATGACAAGTATATTGTCATATTGACATGTGACATGTCATTGCTCAGGCTTTGGCCATGGCGAAGCTCTTCGCGTCGGTCGTCTCGCAGTTCGCGCACCCTCGCGGCCCGCTGGGGTGGTTCGTGGGTCACCTGATGGCGTGGAAGAACGGCGCTCGCAGCCGCTGGGCGCTCGACTTGCTCTCGCCACGACCGGGGGAACGGATCCTCGAGGTCGGCTTCGGTCCCGGTGTCGACGTGCGGCGGTTGCTCGAGCGCGTCGGGGAGAGCGGGTTCGTCGCGGGGGTGGACGTCTCCGTCGAGATGGTGCGTCAAGCGCGCGCACGCAACCGCGCCGCCATCGCCGCCGGGCGCGCGCGCCTCGAGCGCGGATCGCCCGAGCGCCTCCCGTTCGACGACGGTGCGTTCGACGCGATCTACTCCACCAACTCGGCGCAGTTCTGGCCGGATCTCACGGCCGCGATGACGGAGCTTCGCCGCGTCCTCTCACCGTCGGGGCGCGCCGTCGTGGTGGTTCAGCCGATGTGGCGCGGCGCAACCGAGGCGGACACTGCCGCGTGGGAAGCCAAGCTCCTCGGAGCCATGCGTGCGGCGGGGTTCTCGCACGTCGAGTCGGTGCGCAAGGACATGCCGCCCGCACCCGCCGTGGCGGCCATTGCGCGCTGTACGTAAAGAGCCCGTCGCAGGAACACCGCTCCGCCGAGGGGGGGGTCTGAAACCCCCGGGAACGACCGTCGAAGCCGCTGAAGTAGTTCCGGCGCCAGCGGGCGTTGCACACGTCGAGGAGCACGAGCGTTGCCCCCGCACGCAACGGCCATCGTACGGTCATTTCCGGTCGACGTTGCGCCGTGGGCGTTGAAGGGATGGGGCGGCGCGGATCCATTCTTTTTCGAGCAGCGCGCCGCCGAGGGAATAGAAGTAGAGGTAGCCGCGCAAATCGCCGAAGCGATCGATGATGCGCGTGAGGGAAGGGCCGGGAGGCAGGCGCAGGAGCGTGCTGAGCCCGCGGGTGACGCCGACGTCGCCGGGCGGGAAGACGTCGAGGCGCCCCAGGCCGCGCAGGAGGATCAGCGACGCGCTCCAGGGGCCGATGCCGGGAAGCTCCGTGAGGAAACGGAGCGCGTCGGGGCTCTTCATGAGCGCGAGCGCTTCCTCGGTGAGGTCTCCGGACGCAATGGATCGGGCGACGCGCTCGAGGGTTTCGGCCTTTCGTTGACTCATGCCGCACGCTTTCAGCGCGGCGAGGCGGGCACCGGCGATCGTTTCCGCCGTGGGGAACGCACGGTGGCGTGTGCCGTCGTGCTCGAGCGTGGCGCCGAAGCGCTCGACGAGCCGCGAAACGATGGCGACGCCCGCGTCGAGGCTCACCTGTTGGAACGGCACGACGTTCGCGACCGCTTCGAACAGCCCCGCGAACCGCGGTGGACGCATCCCGCGCAAGGCCATTCCGAGGGAACGCAAGCGGCTTTCGGCTTCGACGAGTCGCTGCAACGGCCTCGGATCGACGTCGAGACCGAGGAGCCGGCGCACCGTGGAAATGGGGCTTGCATCCGTGGAATGCTCGCTCGCGAGCACCCGGAGCCGAACGTCGGGAGCATCGATCGTTCCCTCGTTGGCGACCTCGACGAGCGCGAGCCCGTGCGGTGTCGTCAACACCCGTTGGTAGCGATCGCTCACCCAGCGATCGACGGGATTCGTGGGGCGGCGCTGCAAGACGCGTACGGTGGCCTCGAGATGGAACGGCGCACGCGTTTCGAGCAGAAGGCTTTTTGCTTTGCTGCCTGAATGCGCAGGGCGCGCGTCGGGTCGCCGGCCTTTGACGTTGCTGCCCGAGCCCACCGCGAGCGCGTCGCGCCGAAGGCTTTTCGCTTTGCTGCCGGAATGCGCCACAGGCGCGCCGAGCTGCGGAGCTTTCTCTTCGCTGCCTGCGTGGGACTGGCGGGCTTGGAGCGTGAGGGCTTTCGCTTCGTCGCCCGGATAGGTCACGCGGGTGCCTTCGACGCGCGCGAACGGCGTCAACCGATGTGGGCTGGTTCGGCCGAGGCTCGTGATGTGCTCGACCTCGGCGCCGCGCACGGTTAGCGCGTCCGCGACGAGCGAGCGATGACAACGCCAGGGCACGGCCTCGGCGCACATTATCGCGACGGGGTTCTCCGCGAGCCTGCGTAGCTCGGCGAGGCCCGCCTCGAACCCCTCGGTCTGCATGTAGTCGGCGAATCCGCGGAAGCTCGCGTTGCGAAAGCCGGTGTTCACCGAGTCGCGCCGCGCATGGCGGAGCCCGCCGAGCGCCGGCACGTGCACGTAACGAATGTGGCGGTGCCGAAGCGCCCGGCTCAGCGCCTCGCCGTCGAACTGCGGATTGTGTCGGGATCGCGGGATCGTTCGGACGTCGGCGAGCACCGTGACGCCCACCGCGTGCAAGAGCGCCGCGAGCTCGTCGATGGACCGGGTCGAGTGCCCGACCGTGCAAACCCGAACGCCGCGCCAGTCGCGCGCCGCACGCGGGGTGTTTCGGTGGAGCCGGCCAGCCTCGGACACGCCTTCGAGGATGCCTCCCGGGCGTGGCGTTCGCCAGAGCGCGGTAACGCGCTCGAAACACGCGTTCGACGGGTCGAGCGCGCAGCTGTGCCACGAGCTCCGTCCCGCGCGAGTTCTCATCCGACGGGTCGAGCGCGCAGCTGTGCCACGAGCTCCGTCCCGCGTGAGGTCTCATCCGCGGAGCCCGACGCACGGCCACCCCAAAACGGCGCCGGGCCGCGGGCCTGTGGAAAGGATGCTTTGCATGATGTAAAGAGTGCGCGTCGTGGCGGCGCCCAATCGGGTTCGTGAGGTTCGAGAAGCTCGCGGTCTTTCGCAGGTCGCGTTGGCAGAGCGTGCGGGCCTCACGCGGCAGAGCGTGAGCGCGATCGAATCCGGGCGCGCGACGCCGTCGGTTGACGTCGCGCTGCGGCTCGCGCGGGCTCTCGACAGCCAGGTCGAAGACCTCTTTGGCGCGCCCGACGGTGCGCCGCCTCTCGAGATCGAGCTCGCCAGCGATCCTGCAGCATCCCGGATCGCGCTCGCATTGATCCGTGAGCGTTGGATCGGCCTGCCTCTTGGTCGCGAGGGATTGCGCACGGCGGCCGATGCGCTCGTCGTCAAGCCGCGGGGCAGGCGTGCAACCGTCGCGCCGCTGCGTGCGCTCGCCGAAGCGCGCGACACTCTGGTGGTGATGGGGTGCGCGACGGGACTCGGCGTTCTGGCCGATCGCCTCAGTGGTCAGCGTGCGGGCGGGCGCGTTCTCTGGGTTCCCGCATCGAGCGGCGCGGCGTTGCAGGGGCTCGCGAACGGCCACACGCACGTGGCCGGGGTCCACTGGTTGGGACGCGACGGCAACGCGGACGCGAACGTCGACATGGTCCGGCGCACGGCGCGCGAAGCGCTCGTGGTGATCACCCTCGCGCGCTGGGAAGCGGGCCTTTTGACACGCCCGGAGGATCAGCGCGTTCGTTCCGTGGCCGACGTCGGCGCCCCCGGGGTGCGCCTGGCCGTGCGTGAAAAGGGCTCCGGCGCCCGGCACTTGCTCGAGCAGCAGCTCCGCGCGACCGGGCTCTCGCTCGACGTCACCCGCGGGGCATCGATCACGGCGTTGGGGCACCTGGATGTTGCGCGCGCCATCTCCCTCGGCGCTGCCGACGTCGGGGTGGCCACGCGCGACGTCGCGCTCACCTTCGGGCTCCGCTTCCTGCCGCTCGCCGAGGAGCGCTACGACCTCGTCGTTCCCAAGGCGCGCCTTTCGGACCCACGCGTCGAGCGCCTGCTCGACGGGCTCGTCTCCCAAGCGACGCGGCGTGAGCTCGACGCGTTGGGGTACGACGTCTCGAAAGCCGGCACCCGAATCGCCGAAGTGA
>QGUH01001002.1 GCA_003242355.1 Pseudomonadota bacterium | reverse complement strand
GTCGCGCTCAGCGTGTAGCGGCCGACGTCGCCGAGACGATAACCGGCGGGGCGCCCATCGAGGGGCGGCTCGACGACGACCACCTCGAGCGGCTGACTCTCGCGCAAAAGGCCGATGCCTTGTCGCGAGCGCGGGTAGCCGCCGCCCAAGAAGCCGAAGCTTGCCGGGCCGATGCGCAGCGTGCCCGTGCGGATGGGGAAGAGCGCGAGCGCGTGCACCTGCTTGGCGGTGAAGACCTTGCCGTCGATGGGGACGAGGTACGAGCGCTCGTCCGGCTTCATCTCGTAGGCGAGGAAGCCTTCGCGGCTCGGCTCGGTCGAGCCGAGGCTCTGGAAGTCGCCGCGCGCGCCGTACGCGTAGATGTTGAGGCTCACTTGCTGGCCGAGCACCACGCGCGTCGGCTTCGCTTTCGCGACCAGGAACGCGATCGGATCGAGCGCCCGCGACGTCTGCAGCTCTTCGGGAACCGGGGGCACGTCTTGCGGAAGGGCATCGAACGGCGGCAGCTGGCCGAAGCGGGGGCCGCCGAAGGGATCGAGGCGCCGGAACATTCCGAATGGATCGAAGGGATCCAACGGTGTGCGTCCTGGCGGGCGGCGCGCTCTGCCGCCAGTGCCTTCGGGCACCACTTCCACGACCACCACCTGACCGCGCTCGAGGCGGCCATTGACCTCGACGCTCGGCGGACCGATGCGGAACACGCCGGGCCGGCTCGCGAGCAGCGTCCACGTCGCGGAGATGCCCGTGTGCTGCACCATGCGCCCGTTGGTGATGGTGACTTGCGATTGCGTGCTGACGCTCGGCCCTTCCATGGCGATGCCGGGCGGCGGCGCGAGCCGGGGGCTCGACACCTTCTCGCCGGCTCCGGCGAGCACGCTGAGCTGCAAGCGGAACGGTTCGCCGACCTCGACCTTGCGCGCGCTGACGCGCGTTTCGACTTCGACGTCGGCGCGCGCGGGCGCGGTGACGACGATGGCCGCAACGCCGAGCGCGAGCGCCGAACGCATCACTTGTCCTCCATCCCGACGATGCGGGCCGTGACGGCGCGCTTCTTGGCGTCGTGCTCTTGCAGCGTCGGCGCCTGCTCGAGCTGGTCGAGGATGCGTTCGTCTTGGCTCACGTCCTTTTGGGGAGCCGCGGCCTGGGGTTGCTCCGGAGCGTCTTCGGGACGATCGGCGTCCGACTGCGGCTCGGGCTGGTCCTGCTTCTGATCGTCGCCCTGGTTGGGGTCTTCCGGAGACTCTTGCTCCTGGTCTTCCGGAGAATCCTGCTTTTGCTCTTGGTCTTTCTGCTCCTGGTCCTTCCGTTCTTCGTCTTGCTCGTTTTCTTCGTTCTGCTTCTGCTCCTGGTCTTTCTGCTGCTCGTCCTGCGGCGGCTTCTTTTCCTCTTCTTCCTGGATGCGGCGGAGGGCGATGGCGCGGTTGAACGCGGCGTCGCGCCCGACCCGGTCGCTCGTTTCTCCGGGAAGGCCGGGCACGAGCTTCAGCGCGGCGTTGTAGGCATCGACGGCGGCGCGGTAGTCGCCGCGCAAAAACTCGAGGTTGCCGGCGAGATAGAAGGCCCGCGCGCGCACCTCGGGCGCGATCGAGGCGTCGGCGCCGACGGCGCGCGCGATGCGCAGCCCACACTCGACTTGTTGCGCGCGCGCTTCCGCCTTCGGATCGGGCGGGGCCGGCTGCTGGGGGTCGGCGGGCGGGGCGTCTTCACCGAAGGGGCGCCCGTGCTGCTCGGCGCTGCGGAACAAGGCCAGGCCGAGATCGAAGCCGGCGTTGGGCAGCGTGCGCAGCGTGTCCGGAGCGCCGATGTCTCCGTTTTCGCACTTACCCGTCGACAGATATTCCGTGAGCGTGGTGACGGCTTTCGGGACTTCGCCTTTGCCGAGCGCCTCGATGGCGTCGTCGACGGCGGGCGACCAGCGCTCGAAGAGCGAGGAGCGATCGCCCGAGCACCCGAAGAGAACGAGCAGCGTCGACAGAGAAGCGGTGGTGCTCGCCTTCACGCGGCGGCGCCGTTTGACGGCAGGCGGCGGCAGCACCGCGGGCCGTGCACGCGGCGGCGTTTCGTTGACGAACGTCTCCGCGACGAGGAGCAAGAGCGCGAGCAGCAGTGGATAGTAGAACACGTCCGCGTACACGGTTTCGACGCGTTCGGAGAGCTCTTCGGTCATCAGCGCGCGCAGCCGGTCCGCGACGACTTCGATGCCCGTGCTCCCGGGCTGACTGCGCACGATCATGCCGCGACCGACCTC
>QGUH01000105.1 GCA_003242355.1 Pseudomonadota bacterium | reverse complement strand
AAGAGACAGGCCTCCAGCACCGCTCGGAACGACGAGCGAAGAAAGCGCGGCAGATCTCTCCCACGCACACGCGGCTCCAAAAGACGTGCCCTCCCGCAAAGGCGTGCCTGCCGCGAAGAGTGTGGCGGCGAATACACCCCAAAAAAGGCGAGCAGAGCGCTGCCTAGCATCGTGGTGTGCGGGTACTGATCTTCGACTGGTCGAAGGTTGCAGTGCGGCCGACCGGTGGCCTGGCAACGTGTGCTCGCTTCTCGTCGCCGAGGCGTACAGGGGCGATGAAAACCCGCTGGTCACCAGGCGCGCTTCAGGGTCTACTCCCGCCATGAGTTTCGGCACCCGGTCCCCCTCCCTCGTCCCTTCATCGCGGAGCCCCGTCCCGCGCATCGTCGCCTGTGCGACAATGTGCGTCGCTCCCTGGATTGCCGCGTGCAGCGGTGGAGGTGGCAACGGAGACGGCAACGGCGGGGGGCAGATGTCGCAGGCCACGGTCATCCCGATCGTGGATGCCAACAACTACACCTCGACGAGCAGCCTCAACGTCGATCGGGTGGAAGTTTCGACGGACTACGCGAACACACAGCTCTGTTGGGACGCGGCGCCCCAAGACATCCAGTGCCACGCGCTCTCGCCGGCTACGGACATCAAGTACGTGATGTTGGTCAAGGTGAAAGGCGAGCCCCAGCAGGTCGCCCAGCAAATCCTCGAGGACACGCTGCCGCTTTCCATTACCTTCGGTCAGTTCACGACCAACGGCACGACGTGCACCTCGCTCGCCTCGTTCGGGGGCTCGGGCTTCGACCTCTCCATGGGGTTCGTGGAAGACCCGACGTTCACCTACTTCTTCGCCTTCGCAGAGGAGCCGCTCGGGGTCGGCGTGCGCAACTTCATGTTCATCGAGCCGAAGGCTGCTTCCGCGACGAAGATGCTCTCCGCGTCCACGGGCTGTGGCAAGCTCACCTTCACCGCGAGCCTCACGAGTCGGCAAACCGTGAAGGTGCCGCGCCAGGGCCCGGTGGCCCTCGACTACTCCGCGCTCATGACGAACGGGCAGGGGCTCTCCTTCGACGCGAGCGACGTGAGCGATGCGTTCCTCGCCTTCTATCCAGGCATGACCGCGGCGCAGCTCGAGCAATCCTTCTTCGACATCGAGCTGCTCGCGGATCCCACGTCGCCGATGGTGTTGCCGGGCGCGATGCTGTTCGAGGGTAAAGTTTCCGGAGGCGCGACGAGCATCGATCTCCGCTCGCTCCAGCAGCGAACGGCGACGGGCCCGGGCGCCGCCTTCACGGATTTCGGCGTCGCGACCCAGCCCGGAACCTGGCTTTTTGCCGCGCTCTGCGGTTCCTGCAAGAACCCGCAGCCGCTCATCGTGGCCGTGATCGAGCCGACTGGATAAGCGTCCGTGAAGTACAGATTCGGCCTTGGGTGCCTCCTCGTCGCGGCGACGCTCGCGACGCCCGCGTTCGCCGGAGGCGGGTATTTCTCCGGTCACAAAGGCGCGCGCGCCGCGGGCCGCGGCGGCGCGTTCACCGCGCGCGCCGATGACGTGTCGGCAGTGACCCTCAATCCTGCCGGGCTCGCCCTGCTCGACGGCACGACCCTGCAGGCGAGCAACCGCTTCTCGTACAACGCGCACTTCTTCACGCGGGCGCCCACGCTCGATTGGGGCAAGGCGATGGGCGGTGTTGCGCCGACCGTCACCTTCGCGACCGTCGAAAACCAGGTCCCCTGGCAGGTCCTCGATCCGTTCATTGGCGGGGTCACGAGCTTCGGACTCGAGGATTGGGCGTTCGCGCTCGCCATCTTCGCTCCGCCCGGGATCGGCCGGCAGGAGTTTCCGGTGGATGGCGGGCAGCGCTACATGATGGTGAGCCGCGAGGCCATCATCCTGAGCTACTCGGCGAGCGCCGCCTATCGCCCGAGCGAAACGTTCGCGCTCGGTGCCACGTTCTCGTGGATCGCCGTTCCGAAGCTCGACTACCAGCTCGTCATCGACGGCATGCCCTCCCCGGCCACGGCGAACCCGGTGTCGAGCTACCTCGACATGCTCGCGACCGTGAGCGGCTCGGACATGTTCACGCCGAATGCGACGATCGGCGCCTGGTTCCGTCCGACGCCGTCGCTCGAGCTCGGCGCGTCCGCACAGGTGATTCCCGCGAGAATCGAGACGCAGAGCACGCTCAAGCTCGAGCCGCTCTCATCGGATCTCGGCAGCGCCAACGTTCGTCTGTTGCGCAACAACGCTCCCGCGGACGACGTGACGCTGTCGCTGGCCTTGCCGCTCACCGCGCGCGCGGGCGTGCGCTATCGACACCTCGAGGGCGCTCGCGAGGTGTTCGACGTGGAGCTCGACGTCGTGTACGAAACCTGGTCGCGCGTCGACAAATTCACGCTGCAGACCAACGGCCTCGTTGCCGACGTGATCGGCAATCGCGTCGACATCGGAACCATCGAGGTCGACAAGGCGTGGAAGGACACGGTGAGCGTCCACCTCGGCAGCGACTACGCGCTCGTTCCCGACACGTTCACCGTGCGCGGTGGCCTGTTCTACGAGAGCGCCGTCGCGTCTCCCGAGTATGCCAACGTCGATTTCGTGAGCGGACGGCAGCTGGGCGGCGGGCTCGGGTTCTCGCTCTTCACGTCCGGCCTCGAAGTCGCGGTCGCGTACGAGTTCCGCCAGCAACTCACCAATCGCGTCGCCGAAGCCGATGCTCGCGTGTACCAGGAAGTACCGGCGAGCCCCTGCCAGGCGCCTTACACCGACCCGAACCTGTGCCACGCGGCGTACCTCGGGCAGCCCTCCCCCGCCGTCAACGCGGGCACTTACGACGCCTACTCGCACATGGCGACCCTCGAGGTCCTCTACCGTTTCTGACCTCCGGTCGTCTTCGTCGAAGCCCGATTCGAACCCGAAAGCGGCGGGCACGTGACCACCCACCGCTCCAACGCTCGTCGTCTCCCGAACGCTGCCACCCTGGGCACTGCGAACCACGGTTGGGCCGTCGAGCAGCGTGAGGGACCTTCGCGTGCGATACCATCACGCGAAAAAACGCATGGGCTCGGAAAGCGTCGCTGCGCGCCTGGAGCCCCCATACGTTTGGTACGCTGTGGAGGTAGGCGTGGTCGGAATGACCGGTCGCCTCGCGGATACGATCGCATGCACGAGGAGCATCGGTAGATGGCGCATCGCTTCTCCCTTCGCCAAACGGCTCCCCTCCTGCTCGGTCTCCTTTTGCTCGGGTGCTCGAACGAGTCCCCGTCGCCCGATGTGGCACCGGGCGGCGCGCAGGCAGCCACCGGCGGCACGACGGGGCACGGCGGCACGCTCTCCGAAGGAGGAAGCAATGCCCAGGGCGCGTCGGAGGGCGATGATGCCCCAGGCAACGCTGCCGAGGGCGGCGGCTCCACGGAAGGCGGTCATTCAACGGGCAACGAGGGCGGCGGTTCCGCGGAGGGCGGGCGTTCCCCGGAAGGCGGCGATACGGGAAACGGTGGGAGCACACCCGGTGAAGGCGAGGGCGGCACCTCAGGCTCCACCGACGATGATCCCGATAACGAAGCGGGCACTGGAAACGGTGCGGCCAACGCGCCGTACGCGAACGTCACGGCCGTGTCCGCGACGGGCAGCTCCGGCAGCTACACGTTCTCCGTGTCCGTGGAGAGCGCGGACATCGACTGCACGCAGTACGCGGACTTCTGGGAGGTGCTCGATACGACGGGCACGCTCGTCTATCGGCGCATCCTCGAGCACAGCCACACGGACGCAAACGGCACGACGGACCCCGATGCGCCGGGAAACACGTTCACGCGTTCGGGGGGGCCCGTCGCGGTCACCGAGGATCGAGAGGTGATCGTGCGCGCGCACATGAGCAACGCCGGGTACAACGGGGTGGCCATGCGCGGCAGCGTCGCCACGGGCTTCGTTGCAGCGCCCGACATCGGCTCGGATTTCGCCGCCGACGTCGAAGACGACCCGCCCCAACCCGGAACCTGTCAGTTCTAGGACGAGAGCCCGTTTGAAGCGCCTCGAACGCCGATCGGCTCGACCGCCTCTCGACGTTCTCGCCTCTTTTCGTAGGGGCGACACGCGACGCCCCGCCCCGCGGAAGCGATTCGGCCGGGACCCTCCCCACACGCGGGCACTCCGTCCAGCGCCGTTCCGCGCATATTGCGGCGCGTTCCCAACCGTTTCGTCGCTCTAGCTTCTTTTCGGCGCGATCCGCACCCTCCCCGGCGACTCGATTCGAGTCGCCGGGGCGCTCTCCATTCACGGACAGGGCGAAAGGACGGTGAGATACCAGGGCGCGGGGTTCATGCAGCTGCCGCAGCGGAGCACGAGGAGCCAGGTGCTCGTCGCGTCGATGCCCGGAAACGGCGCATTGGTCACGCTGTGCGTCAGGTTCGTGAGCACGAGGCTTTCCCCCGCGGTGACCTGACCGCGATACATGTCTTCGGCGTTGAGCTCCAGGTCGAGGAAGTCCGCCTGGAGCTCTGCCGGGGTTTCCGTGAAGCGCGCGACCATCACTTCGTCGATCTTCGTATCGACGAAGTCGCGCCCGAACGCGTTCGTGGCGAGCTGCGACCAGTCCACGTACAGGTTCGCTTTCCCGACGGGCACCGGCGTCGTCTGCCTCCCCACGATGTCGGCCTGGTAGGTGAGCAGCGCGGACGTCGGATCGAGCGCCACGGACGTATTCGTCGTGCTCGCATCGAGCCGGAACGCCTTCAGCATGCGCGCTTCTCGGCCAATCTCGGTCGAGCTCGAGAGCACGACGAGGTACGTAAACGCTTCCGGGGGATACAGGGTCGGGTCGAGGAATTCGAGAATTTGCTCCGGCTCGATCGGCTGACCCGTAATGGCCCCGAACGAGAACAGGTTGGCCGAGGTCACCCCATCGGCCGGATCCAACCGGGCGCCGGTGAGCAAGGACTTCTGTTTGAGCGAGTCGTTGTTGATGCCCTCTTCGAGCGCCGCGTGGCTCAACTCCCAGACGAGCACAGCGACGTGCTCGACGTCCGTCGCTGGATTCAGCTCGTGATCCATGAAGTCCTTGGTCACCGCGCTCCAATCGAACGTCAGGTCGGACTTCGGTGCGACGGGCGTCACGCTGATCGAGAGCGAGCTCGAGAACGTGTAGTTCTGCGCCTCGCTGACCGGGACCACGACGTTGCCCATCGCGTCCATCGTGAGCGACTCACAGGTCGGCGCTCCCCCGCCGCCGCCGCTCCCGCCGGTGCTGGTGCCTCCGCCGCCGCTCATCCCGGCGTCGCCCACGCCGCCCGCGCCGGCTCCGCCAACGGTGCCGCCGCTCGCCCCGCCCGACGACGCACCCGTGCCGCCCGATGACGTGCCCGCCGTGCCGCCGGACGGCGTTCCCGGAGTACCACCGGAACCCGGCGAGTTTCCCGGTGGCTCCCCGCTACAAGCTGCCAGGGAGGCAAGAACGAAAGCCGCGAGCGTGAGGTGGGTGGTGCGCGTCATCGAGGAACCTTCATCGGTCGGGAGCGGCCCGACGATGGGGTCGGGCGTGCCGCTCACTGGGTGGAGCTGCTCTGAGGATACAGGCTCGGGACCTTGTCCGCGTAGCCGAACGCTCCACCGAGGGCGAATTCGATCTGCTGGACGAGATTCTTGTCCGGATCCACCTCCTCCATCAATCCCACGTTGGAATAGGTCACGAGCGTGTTCCCGTTCGGCAGGCGCTGCACGTCGCCCATGATCTGGTTGTACGCCGTGCCCTGATAGTCCCAGACCCGTGTCGCAGTCTTGCCAGAAAGATCCAGCAAGATTTCGATCGCGCGGGACTTGGTTTGCGGCCCGGGCCCGTTGTTGAAGATGAGCAGCCGATCCTCACCCAGCACGTGCAGGCCGTGCTGGTTGTCCCACGACGCGCCTTCACCCGAGAAATCGCCGCCCTTGCCGAGCACCCAGACGACCTCGCCGTTGAGCTTCACCTTGGCGTAGCGATCCGAGTTCAGCTCGGAGAACACGATCGTCTGATCCGACGGCGAGTACTCGAGCGCATTGCAGTGGCACATGGCGGCGTTGTTGGCGATCTGCTTCGAGTTGATGATCGTGCTCACCGTGCCATCGGGCTTCCACAGTTTGATGTCGTCGCAGCCGTTTTGCCCGTACGCGATGAAGGCCACGCTGTCGTCGGGCAACACGGCAAGATCGTGATTTTGATTCGCGAAGGCGGTCGAGAGGTCCTCCACGCTCGAGCCGTCCATCGCGATGCGATAGACCTCCGCGCTCATGACCGGGACGTTCGCCTTGGCGGCCCACATGTACTTGCCGTCGCGGCTCATGACGGCACGCGTGAACTGAGTGCCGCCTTGCACGAAGTACCACCACACGAAATCGCCGTCTTGGTCGAGGATGTACGCGAGGCCGCCCTGGTTGGTGCCCTGGTATTGCGCGGTGATGATGAACCCGCGAGAGAGCTTGTCCGGCTGCTGCGTGGTGATTTCGATTTGCGGCAGCCCGGTCGCGCGCGGGCCGGTCTCGATCGTGTAATTGTCGCTCGCGCATTCCGTTTCGCCCGCTCGAGCCACGATCCGGAAGTTATACGTCTTCGACGGCTTCATCCCGAGCAACAGCGTCTTGTAGTTCGGCTCGTCGAGATCGACCGGCGCGGTCAGCCCGTAGCTCGTGTCGAGGCCGAACTCGATGCGCGCTCCCGTCAGCCCCTGGAGATCGGTGGACCATTCGACGATGCCGACGGTCGCGACCTTCTCGCTCAAGCGAGCCTTCGCCTCGATCGTGCACGTGCCCTGCTGCGGCGGACCGCCGCCCATGCCGCCTTCTACGTCGCCGCCACTTCCACCGGACGGGGGCATTCCACCACCGCCACCGTTGGGAGCGCCACCAGGCATGTCCCCTCCCGTTGCACCGGTGCCTCCGGTCGAACCGCCGCTGCCTCCCGTTGCGCCGCCGCTACCTCCAGTCGGGCCGCCACCGGCCATACCACCCGTGGTCGGATTCGTGCCCCCGGTGCTGCCGCCCGTGCCGCCCGTGGTCGGGCTCGTGCCGCCGGTCTGCATGGCGCCGCCGGAGGTCGACGTGCCTCGCGAGCTGCTCGGCGCACCTCCACTCGCCGGACTGGCTCCCGTCGGATCGCCACTGCAGCCAGCAAAGGCGAGGACGAGGCACGAGTGCAGAATGAAGAGGTTCGGAGCGCGCAGTGCGGTCATTTCGATTCGTCTCCAGGGCTTTTGCGACTCTCGAGTCCGCGTGTGCGGGTGAGCCGCGGGAAGTCAGATTACGTCGAGTTACGCCGCCGGTCCCGTCGCAGAAAAATCCAGAAATAGAGAATCGCAACTCCCGCGATGGACCAACCGCCGTAGCCTTCTGGTCACCGATCCGCGGCGCCAGCAGTCTCGTGTTTCGTAAACGCCCCGTCGAGCACGGCGTCAGGCGCTCCCGAGATCAGACCATCGGAGAACTAGACTAATCGCAAGACGGAAGACCCACGGGCGGGCTGCTCCCATACGCGCTATCGCGAAGGAAGCCGCCGGCTGGCTACTCGCACGATCGTCGAATGCGCAAGGTCACGCCGCGAATCCGTCCGCGGTCGCCTTCGCACGTGTCCACCGCGACGAGCCGCCAGGTGCCCGCCACGGGCGCTCCTGCGAAAATCGCGAGCGGTTCGCGCGGCGCGTACGCGCCGGGCTCGATGTCGTCGTCGCCTTGCGGCGGACCGAACGGCACCTGAGTCGAATCCGTGAACGTGTAGACCCCGTCGGCGTCGGCGTCTTCGTCGTACGCCGGCTCGTCTTCGAAATGGAACAGCACGGCCTCGCGCCCCGAGGCCTCGTGGCGGAGGCGAACGTCGAGCTCGGTCACGTAGGTGTGCTCGAAATCGAGATCGACCTCGACGGAGGCAACGGAGCCCGGAGCGCTCACCGGAAGCGCGATTTCGAGCGCCTTGCCGCTTCGCTCGCACCGATCGCGGCGCGGATCCCAGGAGCCGTCCGGAATCGCAGAGCTCTTGGTGTCGCTCACGACGACATCGGTCGCCGAGCCTTCGCAAACACCCGCGGTGCAACGATCCTCCTCCGTGCACGCATTGCCGTCGTCGCACGCGAGCCCGTCTTCGAGCGGCAACACGACGCATGCCCCTGTCGCTGGATCGCACCCGCTCGTCGCGCACGGTCCCGGATCGTCACAGGTGCGCTCGGTGTACACGCAGACACCGCCCGCCGTTCGCCGATCGTCGGTGCAGGGATTGCCGTCGTCGCAATCCGGAGCGGACTCTCCCCCAGAGCCCGCACCACCGGGTTCGGCGCCGCTGCCGCCCCCTTGGCCGCCCATGCCGGCATTCCCATCCCCCGAGGCGCCACTCTCGTTCACGACTCCTGCAGAGCCACCGCGACCGCCGCCGGGAACACTGCCGCGACCGCCGCCAGGAACACCCCCGCCACCGCCCCCGGGGACCCCCCCGCGCCACCCCCCGGGAACACGCCCAACTGCCCCCCCCTGCTCCCCTCCATTCCCCCCACGCCGCCCCGCGGCCCCGAACCAC
>QGUH01001001.1 GCA_003242355.1 Pseudomonadota bacterium | reverse complement strand
GCCCCACTCCCATCCGCTGACCAGCCTCATGGCTCGGCGCCGAGGTTGGCCACCGCTCCTGTGTAACGCGGCGAAGGGCGCCAGCCACCGTTGACAATCACACTCGCTCGATTTGCCGTTTGCCAATCACGCTCACTGGATTGCCGTTAACCACACTCGCTGGATTTTCGAGAGACGAACGGTTGGTTCTGGGCCTTCGACTGCGACCAGGAACGTCATCGCGGGTTCAGCTGGATTCAGAGCCGAACGTCCGTGCTCACCATCGTGAGGTCGCCGAGCTGCGATTGCGTGGCAGGGCCGTTTCGGAACACCGAGAGCGCTCGATAGCGCGGCGGCAACCCCGAGCGGTGCTCGACGACGCGCACGGGCAGCGGCTCTTCTCCTCGAACGCGCAGGCGCACGCGCACCCCAGCCGCTCCTGGGCTGACCACGCCGAACAACGACCAATCGGCGACGTCGAGGGGGACGACGCGTTCTCCCTCGACGAAGGCCTCGAGGAGCGCGCCGCGCGGCGCACCCAGGACGAGTGAAAGCGCATCGTCCGAGCCCGGCGCGAGCGCGATCTCGATCACGCGCTCCGAAGCGCGTGACTCACGCGAGAGCTCGCGAATCGAAGGGACCGGCTGTTCGAGGCGATCTGCCGGTGCGCGGAAGAACGCCGGCTGGATGATGCCGAACCAGGGATAGCGGTCGTCGGCATTCCGCGTGAACGCCACGTTCCCGTGGAAACCGGGCGGAACCGAAGGCGCGTCGAGCAACAAGCGCGCGGCGCCCCGCGTCGCGTCGACGTGGTAGCCGATGTTCGCACGCTGGGGCGCCCCGGCAGAGTGCGCCGGCAAGAGCGACCCGAGCAGCGAAAAAGCCACGCATGCCGCGCCGCACCCGAGCGCGACGATCCGCCGCGTGCGCTCTCCGAGGTGGGCGACGAACGGCACGAGCGGAAACAGGACGAGCGCGGCGATACCTGCAGCGAGGGCGGGCAGCGCGAAGCCGAAGGCGTGCACCGTCAAGGCAGCGTGTGGAACCCAGAGCACCGTTGCCACGACGAGCACCCCGAGCGCCACGATGGCGAGCGCGGAAGCCGGCGCGCGGCTCACGAGAAACCCGACCGTGCCAATCACGGCCACGAGCAGCGGAACGAGCCAGAGGAACACCGCCTCCGGGAGGAGCCACGCCGTGGCCAGCGCGAACACGAGCAGCGCCCCCCACTCGGCCACGAACGCGCACGCGGGCTCGAACGCCCCCCGGAAAAGCGACGTCCCGAACGCGAACGCGGCGAAGGCTCCCGCGTAGAGCGCCGCGAGGAGCACGGGAGTCGTCGCGGGCCACGGTTGGTGCGCGACGTGGAGGCGATACAGCGCCGGATCCAGAGCCAAACCGAACGCGACCGCCAGGGCGAAGCCCACGACGTAAGCGGCGAAGGATCCTCCGATACGGAGCCAGGAGAGACGCAAGCGTCGGACGAGGACGCCGATGAGCACGAGGGAGAGCGCGACGACCGCGACCGTGAGCGTGCGCGCCTTCGTGAGGGAGAACTGCACGAGCCACCGGCCGAGTACGTCGAAGAACACGCTCGGATGCTCCGAGCGGGGAATCCCGTGCGTGAGCACGTCGCGAACGAACGCGAGCGCTTGCTCGCCGTGGTGTTGCACACTCTCGAGCGAAAGGTGCGCGACGTCGTCCTCGGGCGTGTGATACCGCGTCGCTCCCTCGATGAACGCGAAGTTGACTCCGGGGAGCCCGGCCCGCACGAAGACGCTGAGATCGGTATCGTTCGGTAGCTCGCGGTAAGCTGCATAGAACACCGAGCTCGTCACGGGCCGCTCGACGGAACGCGCGTACGCACGGAGCAGGCCGTCGTTCGGCGTGCTCGTTTCGAACAGGAGGCTCGCTCCGGCGGTCCCGCGCGCCTCGAGGTTGACGATGAGCCCGAGCCGCTCGCGAAGCTCGGGATCCCGCGCGAGGACGCGCGCGCCGAGCAACCCCATTTCCTCGCCGTCCGTAAAGAGGAGCCAAACGGAGCGCGCGAGCGTGCCCTGCGAACGCAACGCGCGCGCCACCTCGATCATCACCGCAGCTCCGATGGTGTCGTCGGCAGCCCCCGGTCCCGCCGGCACGGAGTCGTAATGGGACGCGAGCGCGACGGCCGGTGTCCGCTCGCGTCCCGGAATCTCCGCGACGACGTTCTCGACGACGGACCTTGCCTCTATTAAACATCTCGGAGCCACCGAACCGCACTTAATTCTCTAT
>QGUH01000104.1 GCA_003242355.1 Pseudomonadota bacterium | reverse complement strand
TCGAGCTCCCCGCGGTCGAAGTACGGGCGCAACCAGGACTCGAGCAGATAGACGATGCCGCTGCCGGCGATCGCGGCGTGCACGGCGAGATCGGTGGCCGTGTTCAGGGTGAAGGTGAGGGGGCCCTTGGGCTCGACGCGGAACGTCTCGCCGCGCCGCACGAATTCCCAGGGGTGGGGCGGTCCGTTCATGAAGCGGCCGCGCAGGCAGTCGTGCTCGAGCAGGTCCCGCGGGTGCGTGGGGCGGCCGCGACGCGCGAGGTACGCGGGTGAGGCGGCCGCGGCGATATGCTGCCGGCGCGGCCCGATGGGGATCGCCACCATGTCTTGCTGGAGCCGCTTCTCGAAGCGGATCCCGGCGTCGTATCCCTCGGCCACGATGTCGACGAAGCGCTCCTCGGCGGTCACGTCGAGGGTGATGTCCGGGTACTTCGCGACGAACGGCGGCACGACGTGCGGCAGCACGAGGCGCGCGGCCATGACCGGCACGTTGAGCCTCAAGCGCCCCGCGGGGCGATCGCGGAAGTCGTTGACGACGTCGAGCGCGCTCTGCACGTCGTCCAGAGCCGGGGCGAGGCGTTCGAGCAGCCGCGTCCCCGCTTCCGTCAGCGTCACGCTGCGGGTGGTGCGGTTCAGGAGGCGCACGCCGAGGCGGGCCTCGAGGCGTCGAATCGCGTCGCCCAGACGGGAGGCGCTCGTGCCCGACGTGCGCGCGGCGCTGCGGAAGCCGCCTTCACGAGCGACGGTCACGAAGGCGGTGAGATCGGAGAGGTCGTCCATCACTGTCCGGATTTTCGCACAGCCCGTACGGATTGAACGGCTTGCCACGCAATCGGGGCGTCCGCAAAACAGACGCGTGCGTCACCCCGAACGGGCGCCGAATCGCAAGCCCGTTTGCGCGCGAACGGAGAAACGAATGACCGCTCCCCACCTCGCAGGCACCCATCCCCTCGGCAAGCTCACCGTCCATCGACTCGGCTACGGCGCCATGCAGCTCGCGGGGCCGAACGCCTTCGGCCCGCCCAAGGACCGAAAGGCGGCGATCGCCGTGCTGCGCGAAGCGGTCGAGCAGGGCATCGACCACATCGACACCAGCGACGCTTACGGCCCGCACATCACCAACGAAATCATTCGTGAAGCCCTGCATCCCTATCGCGAGGGTCTGGTCATCGTCACCAAGGTCGGCGGCGTGCGGGGACCAGCGGGCGAGTGGGTCCCCGCGTTCTCGGCTGCCGACATCGAGAGCCAGGTGCACGAGAACCTGAAGAACCTCGGGCTCGAGGTGCTCGACGTCGTCAACCTCCGCGTCATGATCGACCCTTTCGGGCTCGCCGAGGGCTCGATCGAGGCGCCGCTCAGCGCGCTCGCCGAGCTGCAGCGGCGCGGGCTCGTCCGCCACATCGGCCTGAGCAACGCCACGGCCGCGCAGGTGGCCGAAGGGCGAACGCTTGCCGAGATCGTCTGCGTGCAGAACCTCTACAACGTCGCGCATCGCCACGACGACGCGCTCATCGACGAGCTCGCTCGGGCCGGCATCGCGTACGTCCCGTTCTTCCCCCTCGGCGGCTTCTCACCGCTAAAGTCCAGGGCGCTCGATGAAGTGGCCGCGCGCCACGGAGCGACGCCGACGCAGGTCGCGCTCGCCTGGCTCCTGAAACGCGCGCCGAACATCCTGCTCATTCCGGGCACCTCCTCGATCGCGCACCTTCGCGAGAACATTGCAAGCGCTGCCCTGCCGCTGAGCGCCGAGGACATGGAGGTTCTGAATCGGATTGCCGCTCAAGGTTGATGCGCGCATCGGCTCGTGCCCCGACTTCCGTCGGGGAGCGCTGTGAGTGGCCGACGGCTCACATCGAGCAGAACTCGGGCGCGAAAGTCCTCGAACGTGACCATCAGGTAGTGGTTCGGCTCGTCGCGCAGGGTATCACGCGGGGCGCGCTGTCGGCCGTGACGACGACGCGCGCCCGCGCGCGGAAGGCGGGCCGCGAGGTGTCGGCGGACGAGCAACGGCGGGATTTCGGATCGTCCTCTCAGGTGGCTTCTTTCGCGAACACGTCGTCGAGGCGCGTGTAGCTGAACTCCATGCCGTCGGTCATGCCCGTGGAGAGCGCGCCATCGCGCGCTTCCTTGGACGCGAACGTCAGGGTGCACACGAGCGTCGTGATGCCATTCCGTTCGCTCAACTCGACGGACACGATGCACGGATCGCTCTTCGGCATCGAGCCGCCGATTTCGTCCGAGATATCGCCCGGATCGAAATACTGTTCGTGGACGATCTTCGACGGCGGGTTGACCTCCGTGAACGTGCCGAAGAAGCCGAACTGCTTGCCGTCGTCCTGGTTCTTCCACTTCCAGCGATACTTGCCGCCGACGCGGACGTCCATCTCGCACACCGGCATGTCCCAGCCTGGATAGCCCTGCCATTTTCGCACGAGCTCGGGTTTCGTGTGCGCATCCCACACCAACTGGCGGGGAGCATCGAACGTACGCGTCACGCGAACTTCGCGATCACTCGGCAACGTAACTTCTGCAGGCTTGGGCATTGTCTTCTCCTTGATGCTTGGTCGGGATTGGGTGCGGCCACTTTCGAGTGGCTGAGTCAGAGCGAGCTCGATGCTCGATCGGGATTGGGTGTGGGAACTTCGAGCGGCCGATTCGGAGCGAGCCGCTGCTCGGTGACCCATCGGCGACGAAACCACTCAGAGGACGATTGAGCGAGCAGCACGCCGGCATCGGCGCGTTGCTCGCCCGGACGGCGATGGAGCGAGCCAAGACGTCGGCATCCGCGCGCTACTTCTTTCGCCTCTTGGGCTTGGCGCGTTCCGCCTGGAGCTCTTCGAGCAAGGCATCGAGGCGCCGATAGCTTTGCTCGAACATCTCGCGGCAACGCTCGATCCAATCCACGGCTTCTTCCAGTCGCTTGGGCTCGAGGCGGCGCAGACGGCGCTGCGCATCGACGCTGACCGAGACGAGCCCCGCCCGCTCCAGCACCTTGAGGTGCTTGGAGATGGCGGGCTGGCTCATGGCGAACGGCTCGGCGAGCTCCTGAACCGACGCTTCGCCCATCGCCAAACGCGCCAAAATGGCGCGCCGGGTCGGATCCGCGAGCGCGGCGAAGGTGAGGTTCAGCCGTTCGGCGCTTTGCATAACCGCTACTTTCTATAACCGCAAGGTTATGTAGCGCGGCAGGCCGGGCCCGTCAATGGGCAAATCATCGTGCTTCGCGTGGCCGCATCGGAGATGCGGGTGAGCCCCGAAAGCTCGAGCAGCGAATCGACCTCGGGGGTCACGAGGCGTGGCGTCTTCGGGTCGGCCGTGAGCGCCGCGGGCCTCGACCGCGGCCAGCATTCCGGCAGCACCGAGGGGGTCCGCCGACTCGAGACGAAGGAGCCGTTGCAGCGCTGCGGCCGCGTTCTCGGCGTCGTGGGACATTCGCCCTACCGCTCGCTGTCGAGGCTCGCCATCTGATCCTCCGGGTACCTGCTTCCTCGGATCGCACCCTTCGGCAGGAGCGCTTCGAGCTCCGCCTTTTCGTCGGTGGACAGCGGGCGATCGAGGGCGTCGAGGAGATCGAGCTGCGCCGGTGTCCGCGCCCCGGCGATGGGAACGAACGCCGGCTCCTGCGCGAGCACCCAGGCGAGGCAGACCTCAGCGGGCGTGCGACCGACCTTCGCAGCGAAGGCACGGAGCTTTTCGACGAGCACGGCGTTCTCTTTGCCGGCTTCGCCGGAGAAGCGCGGGAGGTGGGCGCGGACGTCGGTGGGGCCGGTCGGTTTGCTCCCGCTCAAGAGGCCTCGGCCGAGCACGCCGAAGAGCGTCGCGCCGATGCCCAGCTCGCGAAGCACGGGGAAGATTTTGTCCTCCGGAGAACGCGTCGCGAGCGAGTACTCCATCTGTACGTCGGCGATGGGATGCACCGCGTGCGCCCTCCGAATCGTCTCCGCTCCCACCTCCGAGAGTCCCACGTACCGGACGTAACCAGCCTGGATGAGCTCCGCGATGGCGCCGACGGTGTCCTCGATCGGCACGTTCGGATCGAGGCGCGCCGGGCGATACACGTCGATGACGTCCACCCCGAGCCGCTTCAGGCTGTAGGCGGCGAAGTTCTTCACGGCCACCGGCCGCGCGTCGAGCCCTAGCATTTGGCCGTTCGGGGCGCGCAACGCGCCGAACTTCACCGACAAGAGGACCTTGTCACGCCGCCCCGCGATGGCGCGCGCGACGAGCTGCTCGCTCGCTCCGTTTCCGTAGAAGTCGGCGGTGTCCAGGAGGGTCACGCCCCGGTCGATCGCGGCCTGAATCGTTCGGATGCCCTCGTCGTCCTGCGATGCGCCGAACGGCCCCGAGCGCCCGAGGGCCAAGGAGCCGAGGCCGACCGCCGATACGATCGGCCCGTGTGTCCCGAGTCTCGTCGTTTGCATGGTCTCCACCATGACCCTGACACCCGCGCTTAACAATGACCCATGGAAGGACCATACTGGGCCGCATGGAGTACCAATCCGATCAGGCGCTCGAGGAGCTCCGCGCGTTCGTCGCTGTGGTCGACGCACAGGGGTTTCGCTCGGCTGCGCGCGTGACGCGTGGACGAAAGGCCACGCTCAGCAAGCGGGTCCAGGACCTCGAGGCGCGGCTCGGCGTCCCGCTGCTCGTACGGACGACGCGCTCGATGCGACTGACGGACGAGGGGCGGGCGTACTTCGAGCATGCCTCGCGGGCGCTCGAGGCGGCGCGAGATGCGGAGTCGGCGGTCCTCTCCGCGAAAGCGGCGCCGCGAGGCGTCCTGCGGGTCACGACGGCCGCGGCGTTGGCGACCCAGGTCCTCGACGCGGTCATCGTGCGCTACCTGAAGAAGTACCCGGACGTGCGGCTCGTTCTCCACACGACGGAGCGTCGCCTCGACATCGTGCGCGAGGGATTCGACCTCGCGGTCTGGGGCGGGCCGCTCGATGACTCGTCGCTCGTCGCGCGGAAGCTCGGCGTCGCCGCGGGCGGCTACTTCGCGAGCCCGAAGTATCTCGCGCGGCGCCCCGAGCCCAAGTCTCCCGACGACCTCGCCGCGCACGATCTGGTGACGATCACGAAGGATGGGGGAGCGGCGGAGTGGCCGTTCGTGACCGGTGGGAAGGAGAAGCGCGTCGCGATTCGTCCGCGCCTGGTCGTCAACGATCTCGAGCTCGCCCTTCGCGCCGGCATCGGCGGCATGGGAATCTTCCCTGCGCCTTTGTCCATCGCGGAACCCTACGTCGTGAAGAAGCAGCTCGTTCAGGTGCTCCGACAGTGGACACGGCCCGCGATCGACGTTCACGCCGTCTTCCCGCCGGGCGGCGCGCTGGTCCCGAAGACGCGCGCGTTCCTGGATCTCTTGCGAGAAGAATTCGGGCGCCCTGCGCGGCGGCGGAAGGCTCTGCCGTGAGCTCAGCCAGAGATGGCATGGTGGCCGGAGATCCACAGCCGCGGAGCAACGGAAGCAACTCGTGGTACGTGAACAGCGGATGCTCTTCGAGTCCTGCCCACAAGACTCAAGGATGGGCAGCGCGCTCTGCAGCGCTGGCGAACGCGGACACGAGGTGGGCCCACCCCTTCGGGGACTCGAAGATCCCGCGCATTCGGGCAGCAGCGTCCCTGTAGGTATCGAGAAGGCGGTGCTCGAGCAGGACTCGCGTAACGC
The DNA here is from genome assembly GCA_003242355.1 of Pseudomonadota bacterium. Lineage (GTDB taxonomy): Bacteria > Myxococcota_A > Polyangia > Polyangiales > Polyangiaceae > PMG-095. The sequence goes on along the minus strand of QGUH01000104.1, from coordinate 2,875 downwards.
CATCACCGACACTTTCGAAGCGCACCTCGACTTCCGAGTGGATGCTGGGATCGAACTGCCAGGTCGAGCTGATCTGCCACGCGAGGACGAGCCGCCCAGGCGGTTCCCAAACCAGAACCTTGCCCCAGTCACACTCTGAGCCATCTTCGCCCCGTTCGAACCAACGACCTCCCACTCTTGGCTCGATCGAAGCTGCGACCGGCTTCGCGTGTCCGATGTGATAGTTGTCGAGGTCCCACCAGGTGGCCATCTCCGTGGTGAAGACGCGGAATGCGATCTCGAGCGGCGCCTTCACCTCGATGCTCTTCTTGACCGGCGGGATTTCGGAACGGGTGGTTTCGCTCGTGGTGTTCGCCATTTGCTTTCTCCCTTGTGCTTCGTTTTCTCTTTGTGTCGGCTGACTTCTGCTGCTTTCGCTTCGGCTGCCGCCTTGAATCTATCGAGCGCAGCGTCCCAGAACGTGTCGATGTAAGTCCGGACCACCAGAAGCCCCTCACGATCGAGCTCGTAGATGCGGCGTGTGCCCTCCGCTCGAGCCCGCACGAGCGTGGCGTCCTTGAGCACCTTGAGGTGCTGCGACACGGCCGGACGGCTTACGGGGACTTCTCTGGCCACTTCCGCGACGGACCGAGCCCGAGCTGCCACGAGCTCGAAGATGCGCCGCCGGGTCGAATCTCCGAGGGCGTCGAAGATGGCCGCTGCGTTAGTCACGACTAACGGTTAGCATGAGCTTACCATTGTGCGCAAGGCCGGAAGCTCACGGGCGGCCTCTCCTCAGCGAGTGGCCCGCGTCATACGCGTCGGGTTTTCGCGGCCACGGCTCGTCGGTACCCGAGGCAGCGGCGTTGCTCAGGGCGCTCGGACGATCTTCGGGCGCCAGTCGCGCTGTTCATGTCTTCGCGCACCCGGAGCCGGTAGACCTCCGGAGTGTACGATGGCCTCTATGGAGGGCTCGGTCGCGCCCGGCTGAGCGGCGACCTGTTCCTGTTCTCGAGCAAGCGACGCACCGGCTGCAAGGCCGTCCTCGAGACGCCGGCACTTGGCGACGGTGACGGGCCCGATGCGTGTGTCCCGTGCCCCGCTGAGACGTACAGCGCGGAAGACGATGCGCCGGAGTGCGCCGAGTGGACGACTTGTTCTCCGGGACAGTACGTGTCGACGGCGGGCACGAGCACGATGGAGCGCCAGTGCGAGACGTGCGAGCTCGGGACGGTCAGCCCGACTGAGAATGCTTCGGCCTGTGCGCCTGCTCAGGTCGCAGCCGGCGCGTATCACACCTGCGCGTTGTTGACGAATGGGAGCGTGCGGTGCTGGGGGCGCAATACCTATGGCCCGCTCGGCTACGGCAACACCATCACCATCGGTGACGACGAAGCCCCGAAGAGCGCCGGCGACGTGAAGGTCGGCGGTGCGGTGACGCAGATCGCGGCTGGCTCGGATCACACCTGCGCGCTGCTGACGAACGGCAACGTGCGCTGCTGGGGAGATGGCTCTTACGCTCCGCACGGCTACGGAAACACCAACGACATCGGTGACAACGAAACTCCGGCCAGCGTCGGCGATGTGCCGTACCTGTGACGGCGGCCCGACGGCCGCGCTCCCGAGACTCTCGCCCTCCCCACGCAGAACGCCGGATGCCTGTCGAGCCGAGCTCTCGGTGAGCTCGGGGTGCTGAAAACGGGCTCGCGGTCCCGCTGCCGCAGCTCGGGCCGAGGCAGGTCTCCGGGCTTCGGCACGCGAAGGTGCTGCTGAAAGACCGCTCTCTCGTCGGGGCATGCTTGACCGTATTTAACACAAATGTTAAATACGGAGCCCACGATCGACGTCGTCGAGAGAACGCATGAACGCGCGCCTTTCCTGCTCTGCCAAGCTCGATACCACGTTCGCCGCGCTGGCCGACCCCACGCGGCGCGCGATCGTGGCACGGCTCGCTCACGGTGAGGCCACCGTGCTCGAGCTCGCCGAGCCGTTCGACATCAGCTTGCCCGCGATCTCGCGCCACCTCCGGGTGCTCGAACGGGCGGGGCTCATCGAGCGCGGTCGCGACGCTCAGCGGAGGCCGTGTCGGCTGCGCGGTGAAGCCCTCGACGACGTGGTGCAGTGGGCCGAGCACACCAAGCGCGCATGGGAAGAGCGCTTCGATCGCCTCGACGCGTACCTCGAGCAGATGAAGGCGCGAGCAGTGAGCTCGAACGCGTTCTCGAAGAGCAAAAAGGCACTCCCGAAGAGGGCGAACGCACCCTCGAAGGGCGCCGACATACGGACGAACGCAAAGGAGAGCCGACGTGAGCGACGCAAAAGACACTGAACCCACATGGTCGCTCGATCGAGAGATCGTCCTGACCCGCGTGTTCGACGCGCCGCGCGAGCTCGTGTATCGCGCCTGGACCGATCCCGAGCACCTTCCGCACTGGTTCGGGCCGAAGGGGTTCAGTTGCGTCACGCACGCCATCGACCTGCGCGTCGGCGGCATGTGGCGCTTCGACATGATCGCGCCCGACGGAACGCGCTACCCGAACCGCATGACGTTTCTGGAGATGAAGGCGCCGGAGCTGCTCGTCTTCGATCACGGCACCGACAGCGACGACGATCCCAACAAGTTTCGCGTCACCGTCACCTTCGACGCGCAGAGCAACGGCAAAACCGTCGTCACCTTGCGCCAGCTCCACCCGACCAAGGAACGCCGCCAAGCCGCCATCGCCTTCGGCGCCGTCGAGATCGGCAACACCACCATGGACAAGCTCGAGGCGCACCTGCGAACGCTCTCACGCTGAGCTTCGGGCTACCGTTCGGCAGCGTCGCGAGCCAGTTTTCGCGCGGGTACTGATTGGGTTGAGGGCCGCCTCGCGGCGGCTCGCGTGCGCCAGTGTGGGGC
>QGUH01001000.1 GCA_003242355.1 Pseudomonadota bacterium | reverse complement strand
CTGGGGGGTTGGCCTCGGGCCAGGAACTGCGCGCCCCGGCCTGCGCCCCGTCGGCGGCCCGCGGGCGGGCTGGCCGCCCGGGCCTTCCCTGTTCCGGGTCGCCGGCGGTGAACAGGATGCGCGCGACGCGGCTCACGCGACCCGACGGCTGCACGCGCACGGCGCCGCCGCAGCGCACGCTGCCCGACACGATGGTGCCGGAGAGCGCGGGGCGGCCCCCGTCGCTCGTCACCGACCGCACGGGCATGCGCAATGGCCGTTCGAGCGCGCGCGCGGTGCCGTCGTCGACGGTTTCGAGCAGCGGAAGGAGCGGCGGCCCTTCGTACCAGGAGAGCGAGGCAGACGGCTCGACGACGTTGTCGCCGGTGAGCCCCGACACCGGCACGGCGGCGACGAGCGGCAGGCGAAGCTCCTCGGCGAGCGCGCGGTATTCGTCCGTGATGCGCGCGAAGACGGCCTGCGAGTAACCGACGCGATCCATTTGCGTGACGACGAGCACGGCGCTCGGCACGGCCATCAACGACGCGAGGATGCCGTGGCGGCGCGCCGCGCTGCCGACCCCTTCGCTCGCGTCGACGACGATTAGCGCCACGTGCGCAGAAGCCGCGGCTGCGAGCGCTTCGCGCGTGTGCGCGTCGTCCCCGGGGGCATCGACGGTGAGAAAGCTCCGCTGCCCGAAGGAGAAGAAGCCGAACGCGACGTCGCCGCCATGCCCGCTCTCACGCTCCGCGAGCAAGCGCTCGGGAAGCAGCGTGCGCTCGATGAGCCCCGGGCTGCGGGCGAGTCGTGTCGACTGGGCGGCGAGGGCGCCCGCGTCTTCGGGTGCGGTGCCGTGTCCGGCGAGCAGCCGCTCGACGAGGGTGGTTTTTCCCGCGCCTGGCGCGCCGCAGGCGCTCAGGCACAAGAGAGCCCTCCGCGCGTGGGGAGAGCGGACTTCGGGGTTCGTCATGGCCGAGGGTGCAGGGTCCGCCATCGAGGGAGCTCCGGGCGCCGAGATGGGAGGAGCCTAGCATTCCGACCTCGTGCTCGGCATCGTGTCGAAATGCGTATTAGGGCTCACGAGAATTTTGCGATGATGGTGTCTGTTGAACTAATGAAGTGAGCGTGCTCGCTCACACCGTCATCGAGGCGCGGATGCTCGAGGTTCGGCAGCTTCTCGGGCATCCTGGGCGCGGCTCCGGCGAGCGCCCGGAGCGAGGTGCCATGGAAGCCCGCGATTCGAAGGTCTCCGTTCCGGATCCTCCGTCCGTCCAGCTCATCGACGCCGACCTGCTCGAGCGCACGCTCGTTCGTGCGCGGCAGTCGGCCCGTTTGCGGACCAACCACAACTTTCACGCGAGCGCCGAATCCAACCCGCACCGATTTCTGAACGCGCTCGTGCGGGGCACGTATTCGGTGCCCCACCGGCACATAGCCCCGCCGAAGTCCGAGAGCTTCATCGTGCTCCGCGGCGAAGTGGCGGTGTTCCTGTTCGAGGACGACGGGACGGTTCGCGAACGCCACGTGCTCGGCCGAAACGGGCTCATCGGCATCGACATCGGGCCGGGGCTCTATCATTCCATCGCGGCCGTGAGCGAAACCGCCGTGTGCTTCGAAGTGAAGCCCGGGCCTTACGACCCGGCGCACGACAAAGATCTCGCGCCCTGGGCGCCCCGAGAGGGCGATCCGGAGGCTTCGGGCTTCCTTTCGCGGCTGTTGCAGGGACTCGGGTGAACGACGCTTCGCCGCGCGCGCTGGCGAACACGACCGAGCCGCCGAGGCGGATCTACGCGATCCTCTTCGCCCTCCATGCGGCGCTTCTCGCAGCGGCTGCCGTGAACGTGCCGTGGAAGCTCGGCTCGTGGTTCGCGGCCGGCGCCGGCATCCTCGCCGTGCTGCACACGGTGATGGCGATTGCCGTCGCCCTTCGGGCGGCGCACGTCGTCCCCGTGCTGTCACGCGCCGTGGCGATCGCTTCGCTTGCGTTCTTCGCCGGCGTGACCTGGGTCGTGGTGAGCGCCGCGCTGTATTTGTCGGCGCTCTACCGCGGGATCGGCACGGCGCTCGCCGCCGCGCTGTTCTGCGTGTGGGTGGTGCTCGGCGTGTTCACCGTGCCCATCGCGATCGTCGAGCTCCGTCGCGTGCGAACGAAGAAAACGGGCTCCGTACGCGCGCGCGTCGGGCCCCCGGCGGGGCCGCGGGGGCCCAGACCCCCAGCCCCGGGCCCCCGGCCCCAAGCGCGGGGGGCGTCGCCCCCCGCCCCGGGAAGGCAGCCGCAAGC
>QGUH01000999.1 GCA_003242355.1 Pseudomonadota bacterium | reverse complement strand
AAAGGGGGCAGAGGGATCTAGGTCGGGTTCGTGGGGTTGGGAATGTGTATAAGAGACAGGCCACGGGCTCGGCACGGTTCCGCGCCTGGCCGGCAACGTCACCCGAGCCCGAGCGCCGCGCCTTCACCATCACGGGGAAGCCGAAGGAGCCGTGGATCTCGGCGAGGTCGGCGCCGCCCTGGCGCGCTTCGACCACGTAGTAGGGCGGCGTCGGCACGTTGTGTAGCCGGAACAGCTCCTTCGCCTTGAGCTTGTCGGCGGCGAGCGCCGTCGCGAGCGCCGAGGAGCCGGTGTACGGAATGCCGAGCCACTCGAGCACGCTCCGCACGCAGGCATCGGAGGAGGAAGGGGCGTCGAACGTGAGGAAGGCCACGTCGATGCCGGAGCCGCCCAGCACCGCTACCGGATCGCTGTCCGGCTCGAGAACCACGGGAACGGCGTCGTGCCCGGAGGCGATGAGCGCATGGAGCACGGCGCCGCCTTGCTCGAACGAGCCGTTCGCTCCCCCTGCCCCATCCATCACGACTCCGATTCGTCCCGTGTTCATCGCCTTCTTGGACCTCCGGAACGCGCTCCGCTTCGAACCGGAACGAAGTTCCACGGTCGTGCCTAACGAACCCCGCCTGCTCGGGCCAAGTTTCGGCAGCGCTTGCCCCGCTACGCCCCGCATCCCACGTGCACGACGCGAGCCTCGGTCCGGCCGCAACGTCAACGCCGAACCGCGTCCGCGACGAACCGGAAGGCCCGGTCGCCGTCAGCACACGCCGACGACGTCGGAGACGAGCCGGGAGCGCGCGGCGAATCAGCACACGCCGACGACGACGGCCGTGATGTTGTCCTTGCCCCCGCGCGCGTTGGCGATCTCGATGAGGCGCTCGACGGCGATCTCGAGCTCGTCCGTCAGCACGTCGACGATCTCGTCCTCACGCAGGTAGCCGTGCAGCCCGTCGCTGCACAAAAGGTACAGGTCCCCGCGCTCCGCTTCCCAGACGCTCGTGTCCACCTGAACGTAGTCGCGACTGCCCACGGCGCGCGTGATCACGTTCCGCTGGCGGCTCGTCCGCGCTTCGGCCGGCGTGATCAACCCCTGCTTGATCTGCCAGGCAATCAGAGTGTGGTCTTCCGTGAGCTGCTGCACTTCGTTGTCGCGCACGCGGTAGATGCGGCTGTCGCCCACCTGCGCCAGCGCCAGCGAGTCGCCGAAGCGCATCATGGCGCTAATCGTGGTGCCCATCCCTGCTTTGCCGCGATCGAGCTCGGCCATCGCGAAGAGCAGGTACGTCGCGGCCTGGACCGAGCTTTCGATCAAGCGGCAAGCCGCGCGGGCTGCCTGCTCGGGCGGCGATCCGGCGAGATCGAGCGACTGCTTGCCGCGCCGGACCATGCCGCAAATCGTGTCGATTGACTCGCTGCTCGCGACCTCGCCCGCCGCGTGTCCCCCCATTCCGTCGGCGACGACCCACAGACCCAGCTCGTCGTCGCAAAGAAAAGCGTCCTGGTTCGTCGCCCGCCGCCTCCCGACGTCGGAGCGCCCGTAGGAGCGCATCGTGAGGCGTCCATTGGCCTCCATGTGACGTAGGAGCATAGCACCGCGGCCCGAGCTCCGAAGAGGGAGCGTTGCCCCTTCGGCGAGGAATCTCCCGGGCGCCGTTCTGGGGCGCCCGTTCGACGACCCGGAATTCCTGGTGTGTGAAAAGCGGTGCACGAATCATGGGCCGGGCAGCCACACTCCGAGGTATCGTCCGCCTCCATGCGGGCTCGAGCAGCGAGCTTCGTCGTCCGGGGCGGCAGTCCGGCTCAGGTGGCCCGGGCGGCCGCCGAAACAGCGCGCTCCCTGACGCGGCCGAGCGGTGCCCTGCTGTTTGCTGCGGGCGAGCCCCGGGGGCGCCTGCGCGAGCTCGGCGACGCCCTACGAGCGGCGTTGCCCGATCTTCCGATTCTCGTCGCGGGCGGTCACGGCGTGCTCACCGAACGCGGAGAGCTCGAGCAAGAGAGCGCCGTGTGCGGCATGGTCTGGACGGGTGGTGAAGCGGAGCCGTTGGTCGCCACCGCGGATGCGGACGTGGGCAGCGCTCTTGCGAAGGCGCTCGCCGATCGGGCGAGCCCGCGCGCCACGGCGTTCGTCTTCGCGCGCCCGCGCAACTTCCATCCCCATGCGGCCGAGCCGCTCGCAATGCTGCGCTTCGGCGCCTTCTTGGGCGGCGGAACGGCCGGAGACAACCAGGTTTTGGCGCTCACTCCGGTCCGGGAACCCGCCCCC
>QGUH01000998.1 GCA_003242355.1 Pseudomonadota bacterium | reverse complement strand
AAAAAGGGGTCAGAGTTGTGTTTTTTCTTTTCGATATCCTCCCGGGGGCGGGTGGCGCTCACGGTCGCAACGCCCTAGCCGGGGGTTTGGAGGGCGGCGGGCGCGCCGGCTTGCGGCGGGAGATGCACGTTCGCCGTTTCGATGGTGAGGCGCCCGCCGGTGGGCATCGCGTCGCGCGCATTCACGCTCAGGTTGAGGATGACTTGCTCGATTTGACCGGCGTCGGCGCGGATGGCTCCGAGCGAAGGGGCGAGCAACGTGCGAAGCTCGATGTCTTCGCCGATGATGCGTTGGAGCATGCGCTCGAGCCCGGAGACGACCTCGTTCAAGTCGATGACCCGCGGCTGGAGCAACCCCTTGCGACTGAACGCGAGCAGCTGGCGCGTCAGAGACGCCGCCCGATGCGTCGCCGCGAGCACTTCGGCGATGTCGGGGCGGTGCGGGTCGCCTTCGCCGAGCTCCTGGAAGACGAGCTCGCCGTAGCTCGCGATGACCGCGAGCAGATTGTTGAAGTCGTGCGCGATGCCGCCCGCGAGGCGCCCGATCGCCTCCATCTTCTGCGAGTGCAAAAGCTCGCGCTCGAGCCGTCGCTGCACGGTCACGTCGCGGAGCAGGGCAATGCCGCCGACGAGCCGGTCTTCGTGATCGTAGAGCGGCGTGGCCGTGATCGCGACCGAGGCGCCCGGGACCCCCGCGTTCTGGATGAACACCTCGATCTCGCGCACCTCCTCGCCCTGCATGGCGCGGAGCAGCGGATGCGTGGCCGGATCGAGCGGCGTTTTTCGATCGGGAAGGAGGATGCCGTACCGACTCGACCACTCCTCCGGCAGCACGTCGTGTGGCCCGGGGCCGAGCAGCTGCGCTGCCTGCTGGTTGAAGAGCAAGAACTGCCCGGCGCGATCGACGGCCACGACGCCTTCGCCCATGCTCTGCAGAATCGAGTTGAGGAGCTGCGATTGCTTGCGGGAGCGCTCTTCGCTCTCGCGCAGCGCCTCCTGCGTGGCGACGCGCTCGGTCATGTCGCGCGAAATGCACACGAGCCCGATCGGTTGCCCGTTGCCGTTGCGGATCGGCGCGCGCGTCTCGGAGAACCAGCGCCGGCTGCCGTCGGGTAGGTGGTACTCGCGGACGAGGTCGACGGAGGGCTCGCCGCTCTCGAGGACGCGCCGTTCTTCGGCGTCGATCACTTGCGCGATGTCCGCCGCGAGCACGTCGCGGCTCGTCTTGCCCGTGAGCGCGTCGGGGCTATGGCCGTTGACGATTCGGGAGAAGGCGTGGTTCACGCGCAAAAAGCGAAGATCCCGGTCTTTGAAGTAGATCCCGTCCGGGACGTTGTTCATCAGGTCGTGGAGCAGCTGCCGCTCGTACGAAAGCTGCCGGGAGAGGCGGAAGTGCTCGGCGGCCTTCTGCACCTTGAGGCGCAGATCCTCGGCGTCCCAGGGCTTGGTGACGTAGGCGAAGATGCGGCCTTCGTTGACCGCGCGCACGACGGCCGACAGATCGGCGAAACCCGTGAGCAGGATGCGCAGCGCGTCCACGTCTCCCAGGCGCGCGAGGAGCTCGTCGCCCGTCATGTCCGGCATGCGCTGGTCGCTGACGACCACGGCGATGTCCTGGCGCGTCTGCACGAGCTCGAGCGCCTCGCGAGCGGACCCCGACTTGAGCACGATGAACTCGTCCGACAGCATGTCCTCGAGCGCAACGAGCACCTGCGGCTCGTCGTCCACGACCAGGATGCTGTCCCTTCGCTCGGCGCGCATCGACTACTTCCTCCCCTTGTCGAGCACGAGCGGGATTCGAACCACGGCTTCCGTTCCCCCGCCCGCGCGGTCCCGGAGCTCGAGCGTTCCTCCGTGTTGTTTCACGATGGAATAGGCGATGGAGAGACCGAGGCCCGTTCCTTGCCCGACCGGCTTGGTCGTGAAGAACGGCTCGAGCACTCGCTCGCGGAGCTCGCTCGGAATCCCCTTTCCCGTATCCGCGACGACGATCTCGTACATTCCACCCTCGACACCCGATGATAGCCGGACGACGCCCTCGCCCTCGATGGCGTCGATCGCGTTCGAAACCAGGTTCATGATGGCCTGATTCAGAAGGCCCGGATAGCACTCGATGACGTCGGGCTCGCCGAGCGCGAGCTCGACGTGAATCCGATTGCCGAGCCGGTGCCCCAAAATCGTGAGGATCGAGTCCACCGACTCGCGCAGGCTCACGAGCTCGTGCTCGCCGGCGTCGAGCCGCGAGAACGTGCGCAGCTTGACGACGAGCTCGCGGAT
>QGUH01000997.1 GCA_003242355.1 Pseudomonadota bacterium | reverse complement strand
TTTTTGGGGCCGTTTACCTTTGCCCCGCCGAAGTCGAAGATCTTGACGGCGAGCCGCCCCTCGGGAGTCCGACCGACGAACACGTTCTCCGGCTTGATGTCCCGGTGCACGACGCCCGCCGCGTGCGCGGCCTCGAGCCCTTCGGCGATCTGCCGCGCGATCTCGAGCGCTTCGGGCATGGCGACGAAGCCGTCGCGCTGCAGCACCGCCGCCAGCGTTTCGGCCTCGACGTGCTCCATCACGAAGTACGGCGCCCCACTCGGCAGGGTGCCGACGTCGAGCGTGTCGACGATGCGCGGGCTCTTGAAGGCCGACGCCGCACGCGCTTCGTTGACGAAGCGCTGCACCACCTCCGGTTGGTCGGCGTACTCGGGCCGGAGCACCTTCATGGCGACCGGCTTCTCGAGCACCTCGTGTCGGCAGAGGTACACTAGGCCGATGCCCCCGCGGCCGAGCAGCCCGAGCACGCGGTACCGCCCATCGATGAGCGCCCCCGACGTCACGTCGGCCGGTTCCGTCAGCGGCAGATCGGCCACCGAGGCCGGGGTCGCGTCGGTCACGGGGGGCGGGGTCGGGTCGATGGGGTTTCCCGGCACCCCCCGGGATGCTCGGACGAGGGTAGTGTCCTCCGTCGGCGGCGGAGGCTCCACGCCGAGGATCCTATCGAGGAGATGGCGATCGCCGGCCTTGGGGGTGCTCATCGGGAACGCGCGCTCGGGGGAGAAAGCATCCCCGTCGCAGTTACCGACCACGAAGTCGGGCTCGGCGCGCTCAAGCAGGAACGGAACATATCGTACCTCGGCGCGCTGGCAAAGGAAGCTGCCGGCCTCGTAGCCAACCAACCAGGTTCGTTGCTCCAAAGGCCGCGGACATTCGCCCTTCGGAGAACGGCCTCAGAGCCAGTCCCGCTAAGGATGCACGCGCGGACCGGCCGTTACGTCACCCGGCCCAACGCGTCGCGGCACCCCGCCGGTGCGGCGCCCATCCAATGCGCCCAGCACTCATGCGGAGCGCCATCGGAACCCATGACGCGGGGAGAACCCCTCACAACGCGGCCGCGCCCTCGCGACCGCCGTCACTGCTGCCCGAGCGCTCGCTCCACCTAAGGCGCGGTCGGACGCGCAATGGCTCATTGCGCGAACCCACGCTCGGTTCGGAGCGTGCTCGGACGAGACGGTCGCTCTGCTGCCCGAGCGCCTCGCGACCGCTCACTCCGCTGCTCGAGCCCCGCGTTCCGAGCGGAGGGCCATGAGGATGGCTTCGACGTTCTTCTTGGCGTCGCCGAACAGCATCCGGGTGTTTTCCTTGAAGAACAGTGGATTTTCCACGCCGGCGTAGCCGCTCGCCATGCTCCGCTTCATCACGACGGTGGTCTTCGCCTTCCACACCTCGAGCACGGGCATGCCGTAGATGGGGCTCGAGGGGTCGTCGAGCGCGCCGGGGTTGACGATGTCGTTCGCGCCGATGACGAGCACCACGTCCGTTTCCGGGAAGTCCTCGTTGATCTCTTCCATCTCGAGGACGATGTCGTACGGGACCTTGGCCTCGGCGAGCAGCACGTTCATATGCCCGGGCAAACGCCCGGCGACGGGGTGGATGGCGAAACGCACCTGCTTTCGCCGCTGCCGCAACCACTCGGCGACCTCGTAGAGCGGGTGCTGGGCGTGCGCCACCGCCATGCCGTACCCCGGCACGATGATGATCGAGCCCGCGTCGGAGAGGAGCGCCGCCGTTTCCTCGGCGCTGATCGGGACGACCTCGCCCTGCTGCTCCGTAGCGCCGCGAGCGGGGACCGCGCCTTCCTCGGTCCCGAATCCGCCGAAGATGACGCTCAGGAACGAGCGGTTCATCGCGCGGCACATGATGTAGCTCAGGATTGCGCCGCTCGAGCCGACGAGCGCCCCCGTGATGATCAAGAGGTCGTTCGACAGCATGAATCCCGCCGCCGACGCCGCCCATCCCGAGTAGCTGTTCAGCATCGAGACGACCACGGGCATGTCCGCGCCGCCGATCGCCATCACGAGGTGGATGCCGAGCAACCCCGCGAGCACGGACTGCACGGTGAGCCAGAGCACGCCCTCCGTGTGCGGCACGCCGATGACGCGCATCGAGAGCGCGATGCACGCCAGCACCACCACGAAGTTGAGCCAGTGTCGGCCCGGCAAGAGCAGCGGGCGGCTGCGCACCACGCCGGCCCGTTCGCCGAAGGGGCCACCGGAGCCGGGGAAGGCCCCCGCGCCCACAACACCGCGAACAAGACCCACTGTCGCTTAAAAAAA
>QGUH01000996.1 GCA_003242355.1 Pseudomonadota bacterium | reverse complement strand
TTTACAAATGGGCGGAGGTCCTCGATGCGGCCGCCTTCGGCCGTTTCCGAGCCGAGGGCGTGCTCATCCCCGCCGTCGGCGCCGAGTTTCGCGACAAGGTGCTGGCCCTGGGCGACAGTCGCGACCCGATGGACCTCTTCGTGAGCTTCATGGGCCGCGAACCGCGCCCCGAGGCGCTGCTCGAGCGGCAAGGCCTCGCCGCATGAAGCCCTGGCTCGCGACCATCGTGCCCGTCACGACGGCTGCGGTGCTCGGAGCGTGGGTCGCGATCACCGTGGGGCGCCCTGCCACACCCCCTTCTCCGCGACCGGACGTGCTCAGCGCCCGTCCGGCGATGGAGAGCGGGAGCGCCGCTTCGAGCACTGAGCCGTCGCGCGCCGTACCCGACGCCCCCGCGACGGCTCCCGCCGGACCGGAGATCGTTCCCCTCGGCCCTCCGGAAGCGGGAGCCGGAGGGCTTGCGTCGCCGCCTCGCGTGGGCCCGACGATCGTCGCGCCGACGACACGCGAAGCGCTCCTCGAAGACGAAATCGCCTGCGCGCGCAATCGGCTTCCGGAGGCCTGCGAGCGCGCGGCGCTGGCCCTCGAGACGGGCTCGGCGGGCGCCCACGATCCCGTACGGGCGCCCAAACTGCGCCGCGTCGCGCTCACGCTGTACCTGAAGCAGTGCAAGAAGAACCGCGTCCCGGCCTGCGCTCGCCTGGCGGACATGCAGGAGTACGGCGAAGTGATCCAGAAGAATCGAGCGAACGCCGAAGCCCTGAGGCGTCGCATCGGCGCGTTGTGCGGCGCGAATCCGGCGCGCGAAGGCTGCTCGCCGAGCGTCGCTTCTTCGGTAGCGGTCGCGAACACTCCCTGATCCTCGACTCTGCGCTCTTTCCGGTCCGGCTCGAGCGATCGACCGATCGACGATCGAGGCCGCTCCCCCGCGCGGTCGCATCCGTCGTGTCTCGCGAGGGCGCCGTTACCGCTCCGCACCCCGAAACGCGAGCTCGTCCGGAGCCCCTTCGATCTCGGCCATCCGCTCGGCCCCGTTTTCGCCTCGGCCATTCCCTTCGACGTCTGCCGGCAAATCGAGGCAAAAACGCAACGCAGCGTAAGCACGATTTCGCCGTTGCGCCGAGATCTCGAGTCAGAGCCGACTGACTCCGCGAGCCGGAATGCTATAGACTGCCGACATGTCTTGGGACCCCGTCGCGCTCCTCGAGGCGCTCGACGACAGCGTTGCCGTGTACGAACGGGATGGCACCTTCGTGTACGTCAACGCGTACACGGAGAGGATTTTCGGGCACTCACGGGAGGACCTCGTCGGCCGTCGTCTCTGGGACGTGTTCCCCGACGCCGTGGGAAATCTCTTCTACGAGGCGTTTCGACGGGTCGGGACCACGGGGAAGCCGGAGACGTTCGATCACTACTATGCACCGTGGGACCGGTGGTTCCGCAATCACCTGCTCCTCGTGGGCAATCGCGTCCATTGTTTCGGCACCGACATCACCGAGCCCAAACAAGCCGAGTTGCGCCTCGCGATACTGGCGCGCGCCTCGCACGCATTCTCGCGAGCGGTGGAGCCCGACGAGCTTTTCGCCGAGCTCGCGCTGACCCTCTCGGAAACGCTCGGCGACGCCTGTATCGTGCGGCGCATCGACAAGTCCGGAACACGGCTCCTGCCCGTGGCAATTCACCACGCCGATCCGGAACGATGCGCGGAGCTCGACCCCGCGCTCCGCGTGGCCGTGCCGGTTGGCGAGGGCTTTTCGAGCCAAGTGTTCACCGGTGGGCAATCGCTGCTCTTCGCCGAGATGGGCCCCACGGATCACGAGCGCACGATTGGCGACCCGGCGCTACGCGCCAGCGCCGCCCTGGCGAACGCCCACACCACGATGATCGTCCCGCTGCGTGACGGCGACCGTCGTATCGGGGTCATCGCGATGATGCGCGATCGGACGGCGCGGGCGTACACCGCCGCCGATCTGTCCCTGCTCGAGGACATCGCGGATCGGGCCGCGATGGCCGTCGCCCGCGCGCGCCTCTACGAAGAAGCCGAGGTGGGACGGCGCCGCGCCGCGACACTCGCCAAAGCCTCACGGGCTTTCGCAAGCGCGGAGCGCGACCCCAAGACCATTTTGAGTCTGCTCGCCCGCATTGCCGGGGAGGAGCTCGGGGACTGCGCGGTGACGACCATCCTCGCCGAGGACGGCGCGCGCTTCGAGCACGAGGCGGTGGTTCACCCCGATCCGACCCAATGCGCCCGATTGGAGCAGCTCACGGCCCGAATCAGCCTGAAT
>QGUH01000995.1 GCA_003242355.1 Pseudomonadota bacterium | reverse complement strand
CCGCCCCCCCCCCGTCGCGCCTGCCACGCCCCCGCCTCTTGGCAACCCCGGTCGCGCGCCACGCCGCCGCCGACGACGGCCCGATTCCCCTCGTCGGGCATTCGACGGGCGGCCTCGACGTGCGGCTCGTGCTCTCGCCGCGGGCCCAGCTGGGGTTGCCCCCGGAATACTTCGCCTTCTGCCAGCGGGTGCGCAGCGTCGTGACCCTCAACACGCCGCACTACGGAACGCCCCTCGCCGGATACTTCGCCACGGTCTCGGGGACTCGGCTGCTCTACGCGGCGAGCCTGCTCACGATCGTTTCCTTGTCGCTCGGCGAGCCGTCGATCGCGATCTTTTCGCGGCTTCTCGGGGGTGTCGGCAACATCGACAACTTGCTCGGCGGCGATTTCAAGGTCGTGAGCCGCCTCACCGATTCCATCCTCAAGTACCTCGACAAGGAAACGCGCGACGAGATCACCGATTTTCTGAGCAAGATCCGGGTCGACCAGGGCGCGATCATCCAGACGATGCCCGAGGCCATGGACGTGTTCAACGCAACCACCGAAAATCGCTCGGGCGTGCGCTACGGATGCATCGCCTCGGCGGCCCCGCCGCCCCTCTCGCTGCGCTTCGCACGGCGCATTCGATCCCCTTACGCCGCGCTCACGGCCGCGCTCTACACGACGCTCTACCACTTCACCTGTCAGAGCCCGAAGGTTTACCCGTACGCTCGCCCGAGCGCGCGCGAGCAAGAGATCTTCGGCGCCGGCATCGACGAGGACGTGACCAGCGCCTCGAACGACGGCGTGGTCCCGACGCTGAGCATGCTCTGGGGCGAGCTCATTTGGGCGGGTGAGGCGGATCACCTCGACGTGCTCGGTCATTTCCAAGACGACGTGAAGCCGAGCTCGCACACCGACTGGGTCACGAGCGGCTCCCGCTTCACGCGCCGGCGCTTCGCGGCGCTGCTCGACGCCATGGCCCGTTTTCAGCTCGAGGGTTGACCATGGGCGTCGCGCTCCTCACCGCCCACGCGGGCCTCTCGCGTGCCGACGCCTCGGGCGGATGGATCGGCTCGTGGTCACCCGGCATCGGCGATCCCACGCTCGGCGGCTGGCTCACCGTCGTCTTGTACCTCGCCGCAGCCATCGTCTGCGTCGTGCTCTCTCGGTCGGCGCGCGTGCCCACGCGCGAGCGCACGATTTGGCTGGGCCTCGCCGTGGCCCTCGCGCTGCTCGGCGTGAACAAGCAGCTCGACCTCCAATCGGCGCTCACCGAAATCGGGCGCATCCTCGCCAAGGGACAGAACTGGTACGAGCACCGCCACGAGGTCCAGCGCTTCTTCGTGGAGGTCGTCGCCGTCTTGGCCGTGGGCACGGCGCTCGTGCTCGCGTTCGTGATCCGACGGATGCCCCGCGCCACCCAGCTCGCCGTCGTGGGCGCGTGTCTCTTGCTCGGGTTCGTCGTCGTCCGCGCGGCCTCGTTCCACCACGTCGACCACTTCATCGGCATCGAGTTTTTCGGGCTGCGCGCCAATTGGGTGCTCGAAATCGGCGGCATTGCCTGCATTCTCGCAGCCGCGCTTTTCCGCCGTCCGCGTCCCTCGGCGACGGCGCGCGCTCGCTGACTCGAACGAAACGCCCACACGCTCGTCAGCGACGTTCGAAGTCGAATCGGCCTCGCGCCGCCCGCGGTCCGCATGCACGCTGAATCCCAACGAAGGAACCAGTGCGTCGCTGCCGGCGCTCGGAGTCGAGTCCCCCGCGCCCTGGCACCCCAGGCCCCTACGCGCGCCGAATCGAAGAAGCCAGCGGGCCCGCAACGCTCGAACCGAGTCGGCCCGACACGCGCCGGATACACGAGGCCGACGCGCTCGTCGACGATCGCAGCCGAACCGATCGTGCACGACGTCGGGACGCGACGTTCGGGGCTCGTTCCGATGGAATCAACGGGAAGCGACGGCGCCCGCGGGACGATTCACGATCTCGAAGTCGAGCGTGCGGGGCTCCCCCTCGCGCTCGAACGCGACGACCAGACGTGGCGCGTCCTTCAAACTCTGGAAGGCCGCGAACGCCTCCGTGTCGCGCTCGATCGGCATGTCGTTGACCCGCATCACCACGTCCCCCACCTTCAGGTCGACCGACTGCCAGAAGTCGACCGGCCGGAGCGCGAGGATGCGCCAGCCCACGAACTTGCCGTCCCAGAGCTTCGCCTCCCCGTCCCCCATTTGCAGAAACCCCGGAACCCCGCTTCCGATGACGGCCACCACGCCGCCCCAAAAAATGTTTCGCCCCACCCGGGGCCG
>QGUH01000994.1 GCA_003242355.1 Pseudomonadota bacterium | reverse complement strand
TGTTCCGGGTCCGGTGGCCCGCGCCGGGGGCCATCTTCCCGGCAACCTGTCCGGCCGCCGCCACCAACCGCGGGGGGGTGTGGCCGTATTCGGCCCCCGATCACAAGCCGGCACACTTCCACGGGCAGATCGAGTTCGTGCTCGTGCTGCGCGGCACGGCGCGCGAGCGCATCGGGACGCGCACGTACACCGTGCATCCGGGCCAACTGATCTGGCACCTGCCGGGGGTCGCTCACGAGATGGTCGAGGCCTCTTCCGATCTCGATCTGCGCGTCGTGCAACTCGAGCCCGATCTGGCGACGGAGCTCTGGACGGGCAGCGCGCCGAAGGCCCGTGTCCGCGAGGCTCGTTCCGCAAACCAGGCGACGAAGCTCTGGAAGGAAAGCGCCCCGAAGGCCCGCGAGGCTCGTTTCGCGGACCAGGCGACGGATCTCCCGGCGGGGACTGCGTCGGAAGCACCCGTCGCGGACGACGCGACGGGGCTTCGCGTGGGGAGCTCGTGGAAGGTCGAGGCCGCGAACGCCGATGTCGGGACACGGGCGTTCTCGGGGTGGATTCGCGACCTCGGGTGGCTCGCTTCGGGACGGCCCGTCGTCGAGCTCGCCACGAAGGATCGCGATCGCTTGCTCGAGCACTGCGATGCGCCGTCGCTCACCGATCCGCGCCCTTGGGACGTGCCGCGCCGCTTGCGGCGTGCGCTCGCGTACGCATGGCAGTCGACGCGCGCGCACCACGACGATCGCCGCGCCAACTCCCTGGTCGAGCTCGCGTGCTGCGCGTTGCTCGAAGATCCCGCGCTCGATCGGTCGGCGCTCTGCAAGCTGCTCGACGTCAGCGAGGGGTACCTCTCGCGCAGCTTCCGGGCCGAGCTCGGCGTGAGCTTCCTCGAGCAGCGCGCGCGCCTGCGCATCGTTCGGTTCATCACGCACGTAGTACGCGAGCACAAGAGTCTGCTCGAAGCTTCCCTGCTCGCCGGATTCGGGAGCTACTCGCAGCTGTACCGCGTCTTCGTTCAGCTGGTCGGCATGAGCCCACGCGCATACCTCTCGCTCGAGATGCGCAACCAACGCGGGAGCGTCACGGGACCGCTCGCCCATCGAGATCCGCGATCGTGAGCATCGCCCGTGGTCGATGCTCGGACGACAATCGATACACCGGTGCTTGGCCAACGCTCACCCCACGGACACTCGCCCGACGCCAGCACGTGCACGGCCGAATCGGCGCCCAGCAGGTCACAGGATGCAAAGATCCGAAGGCGCCGGGCCGGCACAATGGCGCGCGCCTCTCGGATCCCCCATGCCTCCCCGCTTTCGACTCGACTTCGCCCACCGCTCTCTGACCTGCAGTTTGCTCCTGGCGCTGTGTGGCACGGGCTGCCAACAGGCGGCGCATCACGAAACTGCGGCTCCCACCTCCCTTACCCCGAGCGCTCCGGGAAAGCATGACCCCGGGGTCACCGCGATTTGCACGCCCGCGGCCACGCTGATGGTGGGCCCGTATCGCTACACGAACGATCAGTGGGGCTCGAAGAAGGCGACGGCGCCCTTCGAGCAGTGTCTGCTGAAACGCGCGGGGTCCACGGGGAGCCAGCTCGGATGGACGTGGAACTGGCCGGGCCTCGATCTTACGGTGTTCGCCTATCCGTCCATTACGTTCGGGTGGAAGCCGTGGGTGGGCGGGCCCTCGACGGATCCGCGGTTGCCCGTGCGCGTCGCCGACCTCGAACGCCTCGACCTCTCCTACGCGATCGAGTCCCGGGCGCAGGGCACCTACAATCTCGCGGCAGAAATTTGGTTCACCCGCGCGCGCCCCGCGACGCCGGAGGCCGATCCCGAGTCGATCACGCGCGAGCTCATGGTGTGGCTCGAGGCCGAGGGGAGCGCCACGCCCGCGGGCAGCCTCGTGAGCACGCCGACGGTGGGCGACGTCCCGTACGAGCTCTGGAAAGCGGACGGCATCGGCAAAGAGGCGAACGGCGTCGGCTGGACGATTCTCACCTTCAAGAGTCCGAGCACGCGACACCGCGGCACTCTCCCCCTGCATGAGTTCGTTCGACACTTGGTCGAACATTCGCTTCTGTCGCCGGACGAATACGTCGCCAGCGTCGAGTTCGGAAACGAAGTCATGGGCGGCCAGGGCACGACCTGGATTCACCGCCTCGAAGTCGAGCTCGAGCCATGACGTGAACCGGCTCGGGGCCTGTGTCTCTCGCGCGCGGCGGCGGGGCGAAGTAGAGGTTCGCCCAACGGTGCCCGAAGCCTAACAGCGCCTCGACGCGTGGCCCGAGCC
>QGUH01000103.1 GCA_003242355.1 Pseudomonadota bacterium | reverse complement strand
ATGTTTAAAAGGACAAGCGTGGTGACCATCAGAATGGAGCCCGCACGGGCGAGCCCGAACTTCCGGCCAACGCGGGCGGGCGCAGCATCGAAGCGCTCGTGGAGGAAACGGAAGGAATCGACCCCGACGTCATCGGGCCGCGCAAGGCGGAGATTCAGGACGAGCTCGAAACCAACGAGCAGGCGCTCTACGCCGCCCAGAGCCGAGTGGAGAAGAGCGAGGCGGGTCTCGAGCAGCTCGGAACGAGCGGCGCGGCGGACGCGGCGCAACGCCTGGCCGAGACCGCGGCCGAGATCCGCGAAGCCGCGGCTCGGTACGCGCGACTTCGACTCGCGCGCAGCATCCTCGAGCGGGAGGTCGCACGTTACCGGGAGCGCCATCAGGGTCCGGTCCTGCGCCGCGCCTCGGACGTCTTTGCGCGCCTGAGCCTTCTGAGCTTCGAGGGGTTGCGCGTCGGCGCCGACGATCGCGTGCTCGAGTGCGTGCGCGCCGGGGGAGGAGCCGTCGCCGTCGATGGTTTGAGCGAGGGGACGCGGTACCAGCTCTACTTCGCGCTGCGGGTCGCGAGCCTCGAGCGATACCTGGAGCAGGGGCGCGCGCTCCCGCTCGTTCTCGACGACGCCTTCATCCATTTCGACGACGCACGGGCGCGCGTCGGGCTCGAAGTCCTGGCCGAGCTTGCCCCCCGGGGGCAGGTCTTTTTCTTCCCCCATCACGAACGGCTCTTCGAAGTCGCCCGGGAAGCGCTCGGTGGGCGCGTGCGCACCCACGAGCTCCCACCTCCGCCGGGCGCCTGCCGAGAACGCCGAACGGGGTGACGAATGGGGTAGTATGTCTCGACCCGAGAGCTGAGCGGCATGAGCCCCATTTCTCCGACGCATCGGTCGGCACGAGCGGCCCAAGTGCTTCCCGCCGCGCGGCTGGGGAGCACGAGGCGCGCTCTCGGGCTGTGGGCGCTCGTGCTGCTCGGTCCGATGGCTGCGTCGCCGGCCCTGGCGCAAGCCCAGGGACGATCGCAGGATCCTGCGGCGCTGATCGCCGAGGGCAAACGGCACTGGAAAATGGCCGACTACGCCCGCGCGTTCGCGGCGTTCGATCGCGCTTACCGCGCGAGTGGATCGCTCGGTGCAGGGCTCGACAGCGCTCGTGCCCTGGTTCGGTTGGGTCGGCTCGTCGAAGCCGCCCGGCGTTACGAAGAGGTCGTGGCCGGCGATCCACGCGGCCGCCGAGGTCTCGGGCCGCCGTCGGTGCAACAGGAGGCTTTGGTCGAGCTTCAGCAGCTCTGGGCCCGCATTCCCCGCATCGTGGTGACGATCGACGGGGCGCCCCAGGAATCGGTCCAGGTATCGTTGAACGGTCAGGCGATGGGGACGCCGCCGGCCGCCGGAGTGCCGGTCAATCCCGGGCAGCACCGGGTGGTCGGGCGCTTCTCCGGGCAGGTCGTCGAAACGGTGATCACCGTGACCGAGGGTGAGGTGCAAACGGCAGCACTGCGGTTCGCTCCCGACCCGAACGGCGAGGC
This sequence comes from Pseudomonadota bacterium, assembly GCA_003242355.1. Lineage (GTDB taxonomy): Bacteria > Myxococcota_A > Polyangia > Polyangiales > Polyangiaceae > PMG-095. Next base: position 7,186 of record QGUH01000103.1, on the reverse strand, counting down.
GGGCGCTTGGCTCTTGGGAGCAGCGGAGCCCGGGGTACCCGGCGAGCGGGGCATCGGGTTGCATCGGATCGCCGCGTATTCGACCCTCGGCATCGGGGCTGCCGCCCTGATCACGGGTGGGCTCGTCGGATTGAGCGCGCTCGAGGATCAGGCGGAGCTCGCCGAGCGCTGTCCGGGAGCCCGGTGTCCCTCCGAGCTCGAGCCCGTCGTGGACGCGTACGAAGGAAAAAAGACGATCGCCCTCATCGGCCTTGCCGCCGGCACCGCCTTTCTCGGGACGAGTCTCGTTTTGCATCTGACGGCGCCCGAGCGCCCCCGCCGGGCAGTGCCGCGCGTGGGCGCCGGTCTCGGCTTGGGGACGGCATACGTGTGGGGGAGCTTTTGAACGTGCGCGCGGCGTCCTGGCTCGCGATACCGTTGCTGTTCACGGCCTGCCCCCTCACCACGTTCGAGGTCGAGCCCGGTAACGGCAGCGGCGGCGCCGGTCCTGCACCATCGTCGAACGGAGCCAGCGCCGGGACGGTTCTGCCGCCGACGGGCGGAACGGGTAGTGTACCGCGCATCGCCATCGCGCCCAAGACGCTTCCCGATCGGTACGTCGTCGCCCAGGGGCAACAGCTGGTGGTGCCCGCGCCCGGCGTGCTCGCCAACGACACGCCTCGGGATCTCGAAGTCATCCGCGTGAGCGAGGTGCGGGGGACGCGCCCTGCGGCGTACGATGCCGAACGGGTGGACATTCGCCCGGACGGCGCCCTCGAGTTCGTGCCGGAGAGCCGCTTCTTCGGTGTCTATCGGCTCGAGTACGTCGTGGAGAACGGCGAGGGCGCGAAGGCGACTGGGACCGTCGAAATCCACGTGCCTCCGAGCGAGATTCACCTCGCGGACGTGGCCGCCGGACTGGGCGGAATCGTGATCAGCGGAAGGCGCGGGGAAGGGCTCGGCCTCGCGCTCGACCGCGCGGGGGACGTGAACCGCGACGGCCTGGCCGACCTCATCGTGGGGGCGCCGAATGCTCGGGACGGCGCTGGAAACGCCTATCTCGTCTTCGGTCGCACCGAGCTCCGATCCACGGCGCTCTCCGACTCGCCAGCGGGCGAAGCCCTGCAGCAGTACGCCGTGCTGCGCGGCGCGCCGGGCTCTGCGGCGGGTCGTTCCGTGAGTGGGATCTCCGACCTCGACGGAGACGGCACGGCGGACGTCGTCATCGGCGCCCCGGGAGGGGGAGGCAAAGCGTACCTGGTGCGCACGAGCGGGCTCACGGGAACCGTGGTGCTCGACGAGATGACGGCCGAGCGGGGCATCATCCTCGAGGGTGATGAGGACGCCGTGGCGGTCGGAGAAATGGTGCGCGGGCTCGGAGACGTGACCGGGGACGGAACGCCGGATGTCGCCGTGACGTCCGTTTCGGGCGGCACGAGCGCCGTGCACATCGTCTCGGGCGCTTCCGCTCTCGCCGGGGGTGGGCTCGCGGAGGCGGCGCTGCTGCTCGCCGACGAATGGAGCGCCGACACTCCGCGCGCCCTGGCGGGCGTTGGCGACGTCAACGGAGACGGGTTCGCAGACGTGCTCGTCGCGTCCAACGAGAACATCCTCCTGTTGCACGGAGGGCTCGAATTCCCCGCGAGCTCGGGCCTCGTCTCGATCGACGGCAGCGCCTACGGCTACCGCTTGACGCGCGTCTTTCCCGGCGTCGGGGCCAGCGTCGCGGGCCTCGGTGACGTGGATGGCAACGGGCTCCGCGACTTCGTTTATTGCGAGGCGGCGAGCTATTGCCGCGTCGTTTTCGGACCCCCCTCGACCCTGGCTACGGGCTGGAACGTGTCCGGCTTCGGCGAGGGAGGGAAGCCCCTTTTGGCGGCGTTGGCGGGAGACGTGGATGGCGATCGGGTTCCCGACCTCGTGCTCGCCGAAGAAACGGTGGCATACGTCGTGTTCGGAAAGCGCGGCGACTTCGCGGACCTCTCGGTCGGCGCTGCGGGGACGGCGCGCATCCGCGTGCGCGTGCCCGAGGGAGGGGCGTTCACGGCCGTGGCCGCCGCGGGCGACATGAACGGCGATCGCATCATGGATCTCGCATTCGCGGACGCTACGGCCAATCGCGGCGCGGGGCGGGTGTACGTCGTGTTCGGGGTCGCCAGCCGCTGACCCGATCGGGCAAGAACGAAATGCGATCGGACCGGGCTCGTTCGGGCTCCGGCGCTATGCTCCGCTCTCGGTGACTTCCGCTGCACGCGCCCGCCTTCCCAAGGAGCTCGAGCTCGAGCTCGGCCTCGACGACGCCGACGACCCCGCGGCGTTGCGTGAGCTCGTGGCGCGTCGCTTGCGTCGCCCTGCGTCCGAGCTGCCGGAAATCGTGCTCCGCCGCCGCTCGCTCGACGCGCGGCGCGGGGCGATCCGCTTCCATTTGCTGGTGGGATTTGCCGACGGAACGGAGGCGCCGCTCGGAGCTCCGGAGCCGTGCCCCGTCACGAGCGCTCGCCGCGTCGTCATCGTCGGCGACGGCCCGGCAGGGCTCTTCTGCGCGTACGAGCTCGCGCGTCACGGCGTCGGCTCGATCGTCGTCGATCGAGGCAAGAACGTGCAGCCTCGGCGTCACGACCTCAAGGGATTGCACCGCCGCGGCGAAGTGAATCCCGATAGCAACTACTGCTTCGGCGAAGGCGGCGCGGGCACGTACAGCGACGGCAAGCTCTACACGCGCTCGCACAAGCGCGGCAACGTGCGCGACGTCCTCGAAATCCTGGTCCGCAACGGCGCTCCCGAGGCCGTGCTCGTCGAGGCGCGCCCGCACATCGGCAGCAACCGCTTGCCCAAGGTGATCACGGCCATGCGCGAACGGCTCGAGGCGGTGGGGGTCGAGTTCCGGTTCGGGGCGCGCGTCGTGGATTTCGCGATCGAGGGCACCGGCTCGGAGCGGCGCGTCGTCGGCGTGTGTCTCGCTTCCGGCGCCGAGATCCTCGGCGACGCGGTGGTGCTCGCGACGGGACACTCGGCGCGCGACGTGTTCGAGCTCTTGGCGAGGCGCGGCGTCGCGCTCGAGCCGAAGCCGTTCGCGCTCGGCGTGCGCATCGAGCACCCGCAACCGCTGATCAATCGCATTCAGTATGGCGAGCACGCCGGGCACCCGCGGCTGCCGAATGCCGCGTACCGGCTCGCTTGCGAGGTTCACGGTCGCGGCGTGTTCTCGTTCTGCATGTGTCCCGGGGGGTGGATCGTGCCGGCCTCGACCGAGCCGTCGGAGCTCGTGGTGAACGGGATGAGCCTCGCCCGGCGCGACTCGCCGTTCGCGAACTCGGGCTTCGTGGTCGCGCTGGATCCGTCCGACTTCGAGCGCGCCGGGCATCGGGGCCCGCTCGGCGGCGTCGAGCTCCAACGCGCCATCGAGCGGGCGGCTTTCACCGCGGGTGGTGGCGCGCTTCGGGCACCGGCGGTGCGCGCCACCGATTTCGTGCGGGGGGTGCTCTCCGCGACGTTGCCGGACACGAGCTACATTCCGGGCCTCCGTTCCGCCGATCTCGCGGCCGTGCTGAACGCGGGTGGCATCGACCTCGCGAGCCCGCTCGCCGAGGCGCTCCGCGCCTTCGGCCGCCGCATGCGTGGGTATCTCACGGAAGAGGCCGTGCTCGTCGGCGTCGAATCCCGAACGAGCGCCCCCGTGCGGATCCTGCGCGACGAGCGGACGCTCGAAGCTCGCGGGCTCGCCGGCCTGTACCCGGCGGGAGAGGGCGCTGGCTACGCCGGGGGCATCGTGAGCGCCGCGTTGGATGGCATGCGCATTGCGCGCGCCGTGCTCCAGGCGGTCGCTTCGAGCTCGAAGCAGGGCTAGGCGCTCTGCGACCTGTAATACTCGGCCGACCTCTGCGTCAAAGAGAGCGGAGCGGTGTGCCCCCGAAAGCCCCTCCGCCACGCATCGATTCAGCACTCGGTTTCATCGCTCAAAGCCCATCGATCATGGACGAGCACGCTTCTCATTGCTGTCCCAGGCAGCCGTCCGGCCCGGCAGCCACGCCTCCCGGGGGCGAGAAGGATCCCGTTTGCGGGATGACCCCTCGCCCGACCACCCCGCACCGCACGGTCTACCAGGGGCGCGAGTACCTCTTTTGTTGTGCGCGCTGCCGAGAGCGCTTCGAGCAGGATCCCGAGCGCTATCTCACGCCCGAGCCGGCTTCGGGGAGCGCCCCGCCCGAGCCCCAGTCGACCTCCGTTCCGTACACCTGCCCCATGCATCCCGAGGTTCGGCAGCTCGGACCCGGGGCGTGCCCGAAGTGCGGCATGGCGCTCGAGCCGGAAGCGCCCATCGCTCCGCGGACGCGCACCGAGTGGACGTGTCCGATGCATCCGGAGGTCGTGAGCGACGCTCCGGGGAACTGCCCGAAGTGCGGCATGGCGCTCGAGCCGCGCACGGTGACGCTGGAGGAGCCCGCGAATCCCGAGCTTGCCGACATGAGTCGGCGCTTCCGGTTCGCGGTCGCGCTCACCGTGCCGCTCTTGATTTTGGCCATGGGGGACATGGTGCTGCCGGGGAAACCGATTTCCGCGATTCTCGCTCCGAGGACGCGCGTCCTGCTCGAGCTGTTGCTCGCGAGTCCGGTGTGCCTCTACTCGGCGTTTCCCTTCTACGTTCGTGCCGTCGATTCGATTCGGCACAAGAGCCCCAACATGTTCACGTTGATCGGCCTCGGCGTGAGCATTGCGTATGGCTACAGCGCGGTCGCGGCCCTCGCTCCGGGGATCTTTCCTGCAGCGTTCCGCCACACCTCCGGCGAAGTGGGGGTGTACTTCGAAGCGGCGGCCGTCATCGTCACGTTGGTTCTGCTCGGACAAGTGCTCGAGCTCCGGGCTCGCAGCCAAACCGGCGCGGCGCTGCGCAGCCTGCTCGAGCTTTCTCCGAAGTTGGCGCGGCGTCTTTCCGCCGATGGCCGTGAAGAAGAGGTGGCGCTCGACTTCGTGCACGTGGGCGACCGCCTGCGCGTGCTTCCAGGAGAAAAGGTGCCCGTCGATGGCGTCGTCCTCGAAGGGGAAAGCCACGTGGACGAATCGATGGTCACGGGCGAGCCGATTCCCGTGGGAAAGCGACCCGGCGATCGCGTGATCGGCGCCACCCTCAACGGCTCGGGGTCGTTCGTGATGCGTGCAGAGCAGGTGGGTCGCGACACGTTGCTCGCGCGCATCGTCGCCATGGTGGCCGAAGCCCAGCGCAGCCGCGCGCCGATTCAGCGGTTGGCAGACGTCGTCGCGAGCTACTTCGTTCCGACGGTCGTCGCGGTGGCCGTGGCCACGTTCGCCGCGTGGTCGGTGTTCGGGCCCGAGCCGCGGATGGCCCACGGCCTCATCAATGCCGTCGCGGTTCTCATCATCGCGTGCCCGTGCGCGCTCGGGCTCGCTACCCCGATGTCGATCATGGTCGCCGCGGGCCGGGGCGCCTCGGTGGGCGTGCTCTTCAAGGATGCGGAGGCGATCGAGCGACTCGGGCAGGTGGACACGCTCGTCGTGGACAAGACGGGAACGCTCACCGTGGGCCGGCCCGAGCTCGTCACCGCGATCACGAGCGACGGCGGCGATTCCACGGAAATGGTGCGCCTGGCGGCGGCGCTCGAACGGGGGAGCGAGCATCCGATCGCTCGAGCGATTCTCGAAGCAGCGAGCGCGCGTGGGCTCGAGCTGCCGCCCTTCGAGGCGTTCCAGGCGCGCCCCGGCAAGGGGGTGACGGGGCGCGTGAACGGGAAGAGCGTTGCGCTCGGCAACCGCGCGCTGATGTCCGACGTCGGTGTGGACCTCGGAGAGCTCGTGGGGCGCGCCGAGGTGCTGCGCGCTCAGGGGCAAACCGTGCTCTTCGTCGCCATCGACGGGCGCGCCGCGGGCTTGCTCGGCGTCGCGGATCCGATCAAACCGACCACGCCGGATGCGGTTCGGAAGCTGCGTGCCGCAGGGCTCCGCATCGTGATGCTCACCGGCGACAGTGAGACCACCGCACGCGCCGTCGCGGCGTCTCTCGGCATCGAGGAGGTCTTCGCGGGCGTTTCGCCTGCCGAAAAGGCGGACAAGGTGGCGGAGCTCCGACGGAGCGGTCGTACGGTCGCCATGGCGGGGGACGGCATCAACGACGCGCCGGCGCTCGCCCGAGCCCACGTGGGCATCGCCATGGGAACGGGAACCGACGTGGCCATGGAAAGCGCCGGCGTGACGCTCGTGCGCGGCGATCTCTCCGCGATCGTGCGGGCGCTTCGCCTCTCGCGCCGCACCATGGCGAACATCAAACAGAACCTGTTCTTCGCCTTCCTCTACAACTCCGCGGGAGTGCCCGTGGCGGCGGGCGTGCTCTACCCGTTCTTCGGGCTTCTGCTGAGCCCGATGCTGGCCGCGGCTGCGATGAGCCTGAGCTCCGTCTCCGTGGTCGGCAACGCGCTGCGGTTGCGCCGCGTGCCGCTGTGAGCGACGACGCGAAAGGCCGTCACGGCCGCATCGACCCGTGCCTAGAGCGACAAACGGTTAGGAACGCGCCGAAATGCGCGGAAAACAGCGTCGGACAGAGTGCCCGCGTGGGCGGGGAGGGGCGGCGCGTGCCGCCCCTACGAAACGAGGCTAGAACGCCGATCGGTCAAACCGATCGGCGTTCTAGAAGCCGTGTCGGCCCGTGCGGCCGTGAGCTTCAGATTCGAGAAAAACCGATGATTACTCGACGTCAAGCCATCACCCGAGGTGCTGCGCTGGCGGGCACCGCCCTCGCGCTCGCGCGCTCGCGCGACGCCGCGGCTGCGCAGGGCGACGTGACCGGGCAGGGGTGGCAGCGCTCGTACAGCGGGGGACCGGAGGTCCGTCCCGCGCGCCCCGGCATGCCGAACCGCGACTACGTGCCCACCATCACGCCCGGCGGCGCGACGCTGCCGTTCAAGGTGGTCGAAGACACCAAAGTCTTCCACCTCGTTGCCGAAGAGGTCGAGCACACCTTTGCTCCCGGCCTGCGCGCTCGCTGTTGGGGCTATAACGGCAGGGTCCACGGTCCGACGCTCGAGGCGGTCGAAGGCGATCGCGTGCGTGTGTACGTCACGAATCGGCTTCCGGCGCCGACCACCGTCCACTGGCACGGCGTGTTCTTGCCGAACGGCATGGATGGTGTCTTTTACACAACTTGTGGCTGCGGAGAAAAAAAAGGGGGGAGAACTCGGGGTCTTCGGTACATCACAAA
>QGUH01000993.1 GCA_003242355.1 Pseudomonadota bacterium | reverse complement strand
TCATCTGCCCCTTGGGGGCTGGCGAGACTCCGGTGCTCCCCGACCTGGCCTTTCCCGCAGCGCTTTCGGTCGCGCTCAGCCCGATCCTGCACGCCGTGTGTCACTGCGTGCTTGCGCAGAGCCATCCCGCTCCGGGCCTCGCCCTGCCATTCCGCGCTCGAGCCGCTGCCGGGAGCCCCTCTACCGATTGAAGTGAGCACCCGGTTTCGAGGCCGCGGGGCGCGGCCTGCTGTAGGTGCGGCGTGCAATTGCCGGGGGTTGGGGGGGTTGATTGCTGCGGAGGAAGGGCCATGGTACCCCGGGGTTTTCGAGGAGGCTCGCCATGCCGCACGATCGTTTGGCTCGGGTCACGCGTCGGAAAATGGTTCAGGGGATGGCGCTGGGGCTCGGTGCCGGGGCGCTCACGGAAGCGGGGACGGTAGCGGCTGCCTCCGAATCGAAGATCGATGCGCTGATTGCGCGACCGCCGGCGAGCTTCACGCCGCTCACGATTCCCGGGAAGGTGACGAAGGTGAGCGCCAAGGGCGACGTGTCGGCGTTCATGCAGAAAAACCAGCTCTGGCCGCTTCCCGACGTGGCGCGCCGCCTGCTCGAGAAAGCCATGATGGATTTCACGGGGGCGCCCAACCTGAAGGAGGCGATGGCGCGCTTCATCCACCCGGAGGACGTCGTCGCGATCAAGGTGAATGGCATCGCCGGGCAAAGCGGGCACACGATGGCCGTCAACTTCGAGCTGATCCTGCCCGTCGTCGAGGCGGTGCTCGCAGTCGGCGTGCCGCCGGAGCGCATCACCGTGTACGAGCAGTTCCCGAGCTTTCTCGCGGGCACGCGCGTGAACGTGCGCAATTGGAAGCTGCCCGAAGGCGTCAAAACGGGCACCCACAACAACAACAATCACCCGATGCCCGACGTGCGCGTCTACCAGGGTATCAAAACGCGCTACTGCCGCTTCTTCACCGAAGCGACGGCGGTGATCGACATGACGCAGATCAAAGACCATTCGATCTGCGGGTACACGGGCACGCTCAAGAACATCACACACGGCAACATCAACAACCCGCACGAGCACCACGCGAACCAGGCGAGCCCTCAGATCGCGATGCTCTACAATCATCCGATCGTGACGAGCCGCGTGCGGCTGCACATCACCGACGCCTTCAAGATCACGTACGACCAGGGGCCGCTCGACAAAAACCCGAGGACGCGCATCCCTTACGGCGCGGTGTACGTCGCCACCGATCCGGTCGCGATGGACACGATCGGCTGGAAGCTGATCGACGAGGTGCGACGCGAGCGGGGCCTGAAGTCGCTCAAGGACGTCGGACGCGAGCCGCGCTACATCCGCACGGCGGCGGACCTCGGGCTCGGGATTCACGACCTCAATGCGATTCGGCTGACGACCGCCGAGGTGTAAGACGGTTGTTCGTGTCCCACCCGCCTGGGACCCCAAAACCTGAGGGGGGGGCCCCCGCCGGATTCCGCACGTATTACGTCGGGCGGCTTGGTTCGACGCGACTCTTCGCTCGCGGGAAGGGACGGGTGAGTGAGCATCCGCACGCGATCTGCGAGTGGCTCCATTCGGGGGAGAGGGCTCGGAATGGCGGCAAGGTTGTCTCCATTGGGAGGGAGAACGGTCGAAGAAGCGGCAAAGGGTGGCTCCATTCGAGGGGAAATGGATTCGGGAGGAGCTCGGTTGCCGCCTTCGTTGGTGGGTCGTTGCCGCTACTTCAGCGTCGGGGCGGCGGACGGGCGGCGGCGGGATCTCGCTTTGGCTCTCGGGAGGTGGAGAGGCGGCAAGAGGGCATCCAGGTTTGGCTCTCGGGAGTCAGAAAGGCGGCAAGAGACACCTCCCGGTTGGCTCCCGAAAGCCAGAAAAGCGGCAAGGGGGCCAGACTTTTGGCTCCCGGGAGCCAGAAAGGGCGGCAAGGAGGGCCATCTTTGGCTGTCGGGAGCCAGAGGGTGCGGTTCGAGGGGAGCCGACCGTTTTGGGGTGGAAGCCTCGAGACCTGGGGGAGGGCAGGCGTCATTGCGGGTTCACTGCGATGGCGAGGAGAGGGACGTCGGCATGAGCCGTGGGGAATACGCGCGGGAGGGGTGTGCGTTGGGGGGCGCGACTCGCAAGGGCGCGACGACCCTCGTTTTGCGGTGCGCCAATGTCGACCGCGGTGGTTTTCGAGGGCGCGGGCTTCGGGGGCCGAGAGGATTTCTCCTCGGCGGCTTTCGGGGCCGAGACAATTTCCTCCCTGCTCGTTCCGTACAACGATCGAATGGCAGTGCCGTCCCGTCTTCTTCT
>QGUH01000102.1 GCA_003242355.1 Pseudomonadota bacterium | reverse complement strand
CTCTCTGTTTTTATGTGATTGCTCCTGCCCCCCTCTTGTTGTCACCCTTTTTTTTCGGCGGCAGCCTCCGATTTGTATTAGAGACCGGAAAAGGCCTCACCCCTTCGCTCGCGGCTCACAGCTAGTACCTTCGCAGCCCTCCCCCCTCCGACGCTCCTTCCCAGCTAGCAGCCACGAAGGGTCCCCCCCTTGCCCCCTCCTTCACAGCTGCTCGTTGAAAAGGCCTCACCCCTTCGCTCGCGGCTCACAGCTAGTACCTTCGCAGCCCTCCCCCCTCCGACGCTCCTTCCCAGCTAGCAGCCACGAAGGGTCCCCCCTTCGCGGGTAAGCCGTTCGAGTGCTCAGGGGAGGACCCACTGTGCGTAGCCGAGCATGTAGAGGGTGACGAGCACGCCCGCGAGCACGTTGAGCAAGAACCCGATGCGGATCATCGTGGCGAGGCGGATGTAACCGCTGCCGAAGACGATCGCGTTCGGCGGCGTGCCCGCAGGGAGCATGAAGTCGCACGAGGCGCCGATGGCCGAGGCGAACAACACGGTCACGTTCTGCGGGAGGACGTTGAGAACGATGTTGATCGTGGCCGTGTTCGAAGCCACCGCCGAGAGCGCGATGGTGCCGAACGCGGCGAGCAGGATCTGAAGCGGGAACGCGAGTGCGTTCAGCAGCGCGAGCTTGGTGGAGAGCCAGGCAGAGAGACCGCTGCCCTCGATGCCGCCCGCCATGGCGAGGCTCCCCCCGAGCAGCACCAGGCTGCCATAGGGCATCGAGAACAACGCGCGCAGCGACAAGAGCCGCGTCGCGAGCAGCACGAACCCCGCAAGGAGCGCGACCCCGGCTTCGTAATGCTTGCCCTGAAAACGAAATCCGAGGAGCTCCCCGAGCCCCGGCGCGACGAGCGGACGGACGAGATCGCTCGCCATCCAGAGCAACGCCGCCCCGAAAAACACCATGCCGACGGCCCGCTCGCGCCGAGAGGCCACTCCCAAAGCACGGAGCTCCCGTTCGAGCACGGCACGCCCCGCGCTCGTGCGAATCCCGTCCTTCTTTCCGTGCACCCAGAGGACGAACCAGGCGAGCGGCAAGAAGAGCAGCACGAAGGGCAGCGCCACGAGCGAGAACTGGAGGAAGCCGAGCTCGATTCCGAAGCGGTTCGAGACGAAGCCGGCGAAAATGGAGTTGGTGCTCGTTCCGATCTTGGTGCCGATGCCGCCGACGTTGGCGCCGTAGGCCACGGCGAGCATGAGCCCTGCACCGAGATGCACGAGGCGTTTCTCGCCCAGAGCGACCTCGAGCTCTTTGGCGAGCGCGACGGCGATCGGCACCATCATCACCGCGGTCGCGGTGTTGGAAATCCACAGCGAAACGAATGCCGTGGCAGCGAGCATGCCGAGCAACAGCCGATGCGGCTCCGCGCCGAGCCGGCACATGATGGTGAGGGCGATGCGGCGGTGCAGCCCGCATTCTTCGATCGCGGCGCCGATCGTCATGCCCCCGAAGAAGAGGAGCACGTAGGCGTCGAGGTAGCGCAGGGCCGTCTTGCCGAGATCGCCGACGTAGTCGCCCCCGAACACGCCGAGCAGTGGAAAGAGCAGCAGCGGCATACACGCCGTCACCTCGATGGACACCGCCTCGGTCAGCCAAAAAACCGCCATCATCACGGCAACGGCGGCTGCCCGTGCGGGGCGCGTTCCGTACCCCTCGATCGCCTGGAGCTCCGGCACGAACCACCCGACGAGGAGCGCGAGCGTGAGACCGATGAACAGCCCGACTCGCTGGACGGTGCTCGCGGGGAGCGCGAGCCCCGTCATCCGGGCGACCGCTCCTTCCCGTGTAAAAAACGAGGAATGAGCCGCGATCCGTTTCGCGGCATCGGCACGCGTTCGCGCCGCTCGAAGCTCGTCACGGGCACGAGCTTACAGCGCAGTGCCTCGCTTGGGAACCAATGTAGGAGCCGTCCTCCTCGTGGGAACGCCTCGGCACGCGAAGCGCCCCGCCCGGCGCACACACACGGGACCGCCTCGTCCCACTCTTCGGGCCCGATCGCTGTCGCGGGTCGTCAGGGCGGATGGCAGTCGAAGAGCACTCGGGTATGCTGAATTGACCTCTCGTGACGACTTCGAGCACCACGCTGAAGCCCGGCGACATGTTGGGTGGCTATCAACTCCTCTTGCCCATCGGGGCGGGAGGCATGGGCCGTGTCTGGGTGGCCCGAGAACAGGGAGTTCTCGGCCGCACCCGCTTCGTCGCCATCAAAACCGCGCTCAGCGAGAACGCCGCCACCGAGGGCTACTGGAAGGTGTTGCTCGACGAGGCGCGCATCGCCTCGATGGTGCAGCACCCGAACGTGTGCGCGATCCACGCCCTCGAGCGCGAGCGGGGCGTGGTTTACCTGGTGATGGATTACTCGGACGGCGGCTCGCTGCGCGAGTTGCTCGATGCCTTGCCCGAGCATCGCCTCGATTTTCCCATTGCAGCGCGCATCGTGGCGAGCGTCTGCACCGGGCTGCACGCCGCGCACGAGCTCGTCGATGCCGAGGGGACGCCGCTCGGCGTCGTCCACCGTGACGTCTCCCCGCAAAACGTTCTCATCTCGTCGAACGGCCAGGTGAAGATCACCGACTTCGGCGTGGCCAAGGCACGCGGTCAGATCCACGCGCCGACGCAGACGGGCGAGGTCAAGGGCAAGCTCTCGTACATGGCACCCGAGCAGGTGACGACGAAAGACATCGATCGGCGCGCGGACGTGTTCGCGCTCGGTTGCGTCTTGTACGAAGCCACCGTCGGAGAGCGCCCCTTCCAGGGCGAAGACGCGCTCGCCACGCTCTATCAGCTGCTCGAGCAACCCGTCCGCCCGCCGAGCGAGCGCCTCCAGGGATATCCGAAAGGCCTGGAGAAGATCGTGCTCACCGCGCTCGCGCGTGCGCCGGAGGAGCGCTTTCAGACGACCGAAGAGATGGCGCGCGCCCTCGAGCGTTGGCTCGCTTCGGAAGGCGTCATCGTCACCGACAAGGAAGTCGCCGAGCTCGTGAAGAGCACGCTCGGCGCTCGAATCGAGGAGCGCAAGAACAGCATCGACTCGGCCGCGCAGGCCATCGAAACCGGCGCTCCGCTCGAAGTGCCGGTCGCGCCTCAACCCGAGACGCTATCGGGCACGTCGGACAACGTGGTGCCGAGCGCCGGCAAGCTCGGCAAGCACCCCATGCGTTGGGCGGCGGCAGCCGGCGTCGCCGCTCTCCTCAGCCTGGGCGTCGCGCTCGCTGCTCGCGGCAGCAAGGATCCGGGACCTCCGCCCGCAGGCAGCGCGCTCGTGAGCGAGCCCGCAAAGCCGGCGCCCGCTGCGGAAACGCCGACGCCGGCGGACTCGGAACGCCTGGTGATCACGCTGCGCGCGGAACCGGCGCACGCGATCCTCTTCCTCGACGATGGTCCGCCGCTGCCCAATCCCTATCAGGCCAGCGTGAGCCGCGACACGCAGCCGCACGTGCTGCGCGCCCGCGCGCCGGGGTACCTCGAGCAGAGCAAGGAGCTCCATTTCGATCGGAGCAAGGAAGTGCTCGTCGTGCTCTCCAAGGAGCCGACTCTCGCTCCGAAGCCTGCCGCACCGCGACCCACGACCGCTCGCCCGCAGCCTCAGCAGACCGGCACGCCCAAACCCGCCGTCACCCCGACCCGCGTTCCGGGTGAGCTTCCCACCGTTACCCGCAAGCCGCCGCGGCCGCTCGATCCCGATAACCCCTTCGACACTCGACCATGAGATCCCGCCGTCGTTCCCTCCGGCTCGTTTCGGTATCGCTCGCTTTCCTGGCTCCGACGCTCGCCGTCACCGGAGCCTTCGCCCAGCCCACGACCAGCACGCCGGGAGCAACGGCCGCCCCCGGTGACACGAGCGCGACGAGCACTCCGACGCAAGGGCAAGCCTCTGCCGAACCCGCGGGGGCGAAGCCTTCCGACGTGGATCTGAAGGAGGCGCGCGTTCGGTACGACCGTGGTCTCGAGCTCTACAAGGAGGGCGAGTTCGCTCTCGCCGTGATCGAGTTCGAGCGCGCGTACGCGCTCGTTCCCGATTACCGCGTGCTCTACAACATCGGGCAGGTGCGCATCCAGCTCGCGCAGTACGCGCGGGCGCGGCGCGTCCTCGAGCAGTATCTCGCCGAGGGTGGCGATCGCATCGCCGAAGATCGCAAGAAGTCCGTGCAGGCCGACCTCGAAATGCTCGCGATGCGCACGGGCACGCTCGAGGTCGAGACCAACGTCGAGGGCGCCGATATCCTGGTCAACGACGTGCTCGTCGGGCGGTCACCCCTCGGCGAGCCGCTGCTGCTCGACGCGGGCGAGCACCGCGTCCAGGTGCGAAAGGCCGGCTATGCGGCACATCTCGAGCAGATCACGCTCGCCGGCCGCGACTCGAAGAAGCTCACCGTCGAGCTCGAAAAGCTCCCCGAAGCGAACGTCTCGCCGATCATCGTCGAGAAGCAGGTCATCGCCCAGAAATCGAACCGAGAGACCTGGATGTGGGCGACCTGGTCCGCCACGGGCGCGTTCGCTGCCGGTGCGGGGATCACCGGCTTTTTCGGGATCAAGGCCGCGAAGGACCTCGACGAGCTCCGAAAGTCCACGACGACGCGCGGCGCGCTCGACTCCCAACAGCGTCGCGCGCGAACGCTGCTCACCATCTCCGACGTGCTCGGCGCCGCCGCCGTGCTTTCGGGCGCCGCCGCGCTCTACGTCACCTTCTCCGGCTCGGACGAAGAAGCCCCGAACGAGGGCACGCCGCCCCCTGCTCGCGTCGGTTTCACGATCACGCCGAGCTTCGTCGGCCTCGAAGGCACGTACTTCTGATTGTCGGATGGACGCCACGGGCGTGCGGTTTTGGGCGCCCGCGAAGGCGTTCGCAAGTGGGTAGCGGGTGTGCAGCGCGAGACACGCGCCGCCGTCAGTGACGAACGGCTATCGCTCCTCGGGAGAGGAGAGCAAAGCCTTCTCGGAGCCCTAGCTGCTGGGAATGCCAAAGGCCTCGTTCGGCCGACCCTGGAAAGTGCCGTTCCGGCGGCTGGATCAAAGCGTAGGGATCACGGTCGCCGATTAGCGCGCCCCGAGAGGCCGCCGAAAGCGGCGCACGGCGAACGCGACACCCACGAGCCCCGCGAACAGCGCCGCGAGCTCCGATTTGCGCCCGCCCGCCATCCGGCAGGCACAGCTGGGATCTTCGCGCGATCCGCTTCCGCCGATCGGATCGGGATCCGGCGGGGGCGGCTCGGTCGGCTCTGGGTCGGGGTCCGGCGGCTCGAGATCGGGCTCCATGCCCGCGGCTTCGAATGCCTGGAGCACGAGGTCCCGAAACGGGGCGAGCCGCGTGTAGACGTTGCGCACGTTGGGCGTCATACAGTTCGACGCCGGAGCGAGTGAGTACACGCCCGTGAGCGCCCCCGTTTCTTCGGAGAGCGCGGGACCTCCGCTATCCCCGTGGCACGGGCCTTCCCTGAGCACGAAGGTGCGCGGCGCCGTGGTTCCGGGAGGGTCTGCGTCCGAGGCAGGGCCAACGTCCGTGACCACCACGCCTTCCCGGCGTCGTCGTTCGCCGGTCCGGTTGTCTTCCTTCTGCCCGTAGCCGACCACTAGCATGCGCTCTCCACGCTTCACCGTGCGATCGAGCCGAACCGGCACGGTCGGGAGATCGAGTGACCGATCGAGGACGACGGCCGCAAAATCGTTGCGGCAGATCGTCCGGGCGCCGGTGCCGAACAGAGCAGCGCCATAGGCGTCCGGCTCGCCGTGCAGGTCCGGTTTCACGCCCGCGAAGATCTTGACCTCCGAAGGGTCCGCGAGCGCGCCAATCATCCCGGCTCCCGGACTCATCGCCGTCAGGGTGCCGTCGCTGTTGCAGCTGAACGTGCCGCTCGCGAAGTACGCCACGCAGTGCAGCGCCGTGAGGACGAGGTTCGGCGCCACCAACGCGCCCGTGCAGTTCTGCACTCCCGACTCTGGCGTTGCGAGCAGATACACCACGGCATCGTCCCGTTCGTCGGAGACCTCACCGTTCACGATGGTCTGCGCGGACGCGCCGCCGTCCTCCAGCGTCACGACCTCCGCCGTGCACCCCAGAAGCAGGGATGCCGCGAGCACTGCTCGCGACGCACTACGAATGCCGAGGACGGCTCCGTTCGGCGGGCGCTGCGTGTCGCCCCTCACCCCCGAGACGAGCTCGGCGGAGCCCCTGCCGACGCGAGCGCACGGCGCGGCGCTGTCTTCCGGAGGGTTCGGCGCGTTCTCGATCGTTCGTCGCTCTAAAAGTCGGAGAAGCACGAGAAATCACCGTAGAACTCGTCGCTCTCGGCGTCGTAGCGGAGCACGTCGGCCACGTACTCCGCGGTGCTGCTGATGCACCAGATGCTGGCCGGGCCCTTGCGGGCTCCGTTCGACGTGAAATCGGGAGGGCCGAGCGTCCCGAGGAGCCGAACGCGCGGCGGGTCGGACTGCAGCATCGTGTCCAGGGTTTTCGTGATGTGCTTCCCCCCCACTTTGACCTCCGCTCCATCTTCGTGGAGCAGGCGCAGCATCCCCCGCGCCAGGTCGGCTCCCGTGAGCACGGGCACTTTGTCGGCGGCCGCTGCCGAGTAAATCAAGAAGTACGCGGCGTCGTAAAAGTTCTCGTAGCCCTCCTGGGCGTCATCGCGATACCTGAGTTTGAGCTCCTTGATGTAATCGTCGTACAGCTCGTGATCCTCGGCCGAAGGCGCATTCATACCGATGATTCGCCTGCGCATCGTGGAGTTGAGGCCAATCACGGAGTTCAGGTCCAAGCCGGGGAGGTAATGAAAGGGCGAAAGCATGTAGAAGGGGCGCGCCTGCCCGCTGGGCCACAAGGTCTCGATCCCCGGCATCATCTCGAACAAGAACTCGATGAACGCGTTGCCGATGATCACGTGTGGCCGGAAATCGACGACCGCTTCCGTGTAGTCGCCGAGATCCGTCCCCTGGAAGGGAATGACGATGGAAAGCCAGTTTCCATCCTCTTCGTTCTCGCTGGGCGACTTCCCGTTGAACCTCAGGGTATCTTGAATCACCTCGCGCACTTGATTCAGAAACCGATTGTCGGCCGTCACGAGCGCCACCCGAACCGGCTCGCCCGGATCGATGGCGGAGGTGGTCTCGAGGTATCGGATCACGCGGTCGAGCGCCGCCGGGTAGCTCACGGCGATGTCGGCGCCCCCCGGAAGGAGATGCCACATCAAGCCGTCGTCTCGCGTTGCGACGAGCTGCCTCTCCGACTCTCCAGGGCTCACGAAGAACACTTGCGCGTCCAGCCCCTTGCTGTCGAACGCATGCTGTAGATGCTCGGGGTGGAGGCCCCCGATGATTCCGGGCACGCGCAGCCTGTCGACCAGGTGCTCCATGCTGCGATCGATCTTGCCGAAGTCTCCGTCGCTCTCTTCGGGGGTTTGGCAGACGACGCCAATCACCGGCCTGCGCCCACCGGACCCGACGGGCGGCAACCCGTTGACCTGCGAGAATTCGGTGAACGCCAGATCGTAGTTGAGCATGGGAACGCTGCTCAGATCGCTTCTGAATGGCGCGAACGCCCCGAAGACGATGGCGCTCCCGGTAGTCAGGCTGGCGCGCAGGCGCTGCTCGTCGAGCGGGAGCACGACCGGGCATTCTTCCGTGGTCAGGTCCACGCACTCACCCTCGATGCACACGCTCGGATCGATGATGGTCTCCTCGCCCAAACAATCCTTGTTGGTCTTGCATCCGCCGGTGCCAGCTTCGGAGCCGCCACCGCCACCCGTGCCGCCAGTCTGCATGTTCGTCGGCGTGCACACCCCGGCGACGCACCGGCCGGGGAGACCGATGGCCGCACAATCCGCGTCGATCTCGCATTGGTCGGCGCTGAGGTCGTAAAGCAGCGAGCAGGCAGCAAGCAGCCCGGCACCCAACACCACGAGGCCCTGAACGGTATATTTCGACAAGCGACTCATCGTCAGCACCCAAGCCTATCGGCTCGCGGAAGCAGTACCAAGCATCTCGTCTCGAGAAGAACGGCGCGCGACGACTCGGCGTAAGCGCACACCGCGCTCGGGAAAGGTGAGCCGTCACCCTACAGGATCTCCCCGCCCTCGGGCTCGAGTGGCGCCCGGCTAATGGGGAACATTGCGGGAGCTCAACCTCGGCCGCTTCGCCGGCGGGTGCTCCGCGGCTCCTTGGGCCGTTCTCGGCGCGAGGGGGCCAGGAGGGCGTCATGGGAACGGCACGTCGTTTCGCTGTACGAGGCCAACCCGAATACGGCCCGCCCCCAAAACGAACTCACTTAGACGTCTCTTCCCGCGAGCGAAGCGAGCCCGCGACGAGCGCCAGCGAGTCGCGTCGGAGAGGTCGGCCGTGAACGGCTCGTCGCCGCGGAGCACCCTCCGGCGGCGGGCCGAGGGTCGCTCCCGCTATCGTTGAGCAGCGGAGTGGACGCCGCCTGATGGGCAGCATTGAACGACGTGGGGCCTGTCGGCGTCACGCGGCAGCTCGTTGGAGCGCCCGCCCGCGCTCCGCGCCGCGCTTCGCGCGGCACTCCGCTTGATCGGGCTCGAGTGGCGCCCGGCTAATGGGGAACATTGTGGGAGCTCAACCTCGGCCGCTTCGCCGGCGGGTGCTCCGCGGCTCCTTGGGCCGTTCTCGGCGCGAGGGGGCCAGGAGGGCGTCATGGGAACGGCACGTCGTTTCGCTGTACGAGGCCAACC